>JBKDHQ010000062.1:0-12659 GCA_046336365.1 Neisseriaceae bacterium | reverse complement strand
AAATAGCTCATGATAAACAGGCAAGAATAGGTGCTAAAGGTAAGAACAAATACTGGTATGGTTATAAGCAACATACTTCAGTCGATATGCAAAGTGGCTTAATTAATAAAATAGCAATTACTCCAGCTAATGTAACTGATGCTAATGGTTTATCTCATGTAGCACCAAATGGTGGTGCTGTATATGCGGATAAAGGCTACTGTATTAAACCATGCCATATTATTGCCAAAAAGAAGGGATTTCATTTAGCTGCTATCAAAAACAACAATATGAAAGATAAAAATAAAGATCAGGATAAATGGTATACTAAGATTCGAGCACCTTATGAACGAGTATTTGCACAAAGAAATAAGCGTGTACGTTATATTGGAATTGCTAAGAATCAATTCTCTGGATTTATGTTTGCTATTTGCTTTAATTTAAAGATACTGGTTACTTTAAACATGCCAGATTTACATCTGACCTAGTATAATTGTATCCGAAATCTGCCAAATTTCGGATTTCAACACCTAAAATGGCAAAAAAATGAAATTTTTGGTCTAATCTGTCTAATAAAATTACTAATTTTTAAGATTGCCCCGATTTGTATCTTATGAAATTAGTGGAATTTCGGAATTCAACAGCCCCATTAAATAATAATTAATCAAATTGTTTAAAATAAAAATATAGATTACCAAAATTTGGTATTACAAAGTATCGCTTATTATTAATAAATGCTCTATAATTGTAAGTATCAAATATCATTTAACTATTTGAGGGGAATAAAAATGAAATTATTTATAAGATGCTTACTCTCACAAATATATATCCTAATGATTGTAATGTTATTTGCTTGTAATGCTGGTAATCTTGGCACAACTAATAGTAATTTGAGTAGCAGCACAGTAACATTATCGGCTCAGAAAATAACTATAAATAATATTGGAACTGTGCCAGTATTTGCCGATACTGCTACATCAAGTATATTATATATACATAATAATAGTAATGAGGTGATCAGTAATATAGACTATTCAATAAGCGATAACCTGGGAATAAATGGTTTTAGTATTGATGTAAATGGTTGTAATACTATAGCTGCAAATTCAAGATGCGCATTAAAATTTACTACTCCAGTATTATCTGGAACTAATGTACAAGGCTCAGCTATTTTAACTGCAAGCTATAATGGTAATAGTTTTAGCCAAATAATTAATTATAGTGAAATATTGGATAATTCTGCACCAGGTATTATAGTTAATTCTGGCGTAACTATTAATAATTACGGAAATCAATCAGGATATGCAATGTTATATGCTTATTCTGGTGCAGGAAAAAGTTATTTATTAAAAAGTATTGAAACAAATGCTCCACAAGTCAATATAATAGACAATTTTATAGAAAAAAATGTTCAAATTAATGAAATTGTCCCAATAGAAATCAGTAGCAGTAGTGCTAATAATCTATCAGTTAAGTTAACAGTTAATTCTACATATCAAGCTAATATATACTCAAACAATGTAAATATTGCTGTACTTCCATCTAGTAATGGTGCTATTTTAATTAGTGGGATGTCGCCAATAATAAATACCAAAGTATCACTAGTAGGAAGTTTTCCTATAATAAATGCTGGAAACATGATGGCAACATTAGATACAGTAACTTATCCAGAAGGTGTAGAATCAGCAAATGGTCCTAATTCATGCGGCACAACATTAGAACCCTATGCAAGTTGTAATATTTATTTTAAAGTACCATATTATGGAGGTAATGGGAATATTAACATTCCATATAATCGAATATCATTGACTCAAGCTATTGCCTGGTATAATCCAGGGGGAACTGGTGCATTATTGGCAATGAGTTCAAGTTCAAGTCAAATTAATGTTCCGTATGGAACTACAATTTTAACAATAACTGTTATAGTAAAAAATATTGGAGCATATCCACTAAATAATGTAACACCTAGTTCAGTGACAATAAGCGGTAATGCTAATACCACAATAACAAATAATTTATGTAATGGCACGTTGAATATTGAATCAAGTTGTTTTTTTCAAGTTAATATTACCGATCCAGTTATTGAATCGAATAAACAAATTAATTTAGGCTTTAGTGGAACTTATAATAATGGTACCAATCAGGTATATAGTAGAATTGTAGCTATACAATATAATAGCCTTCCTATTTGGGTGTGGATGAGTGGTGAGAGTGGCGGAGGTCAAAATCCATTTTATGGGATTAAAGGTGTAGCATCTCCTTTCAATAACCCTGGAATGAGATTTGGGGCTAGTTCATGGATTGATAACTTAGGTAACTTATGGTTATTTGGGGGGAGTGTCGGAGGTGGAGGGCTATTAAAAAATGACTTATGGAAATATGAAATATTAACTAACCAATGGGTATGGATAAGTGGTGAGAGTACTAATAATGCGATAGCTAATTATGGAATTAAGCACATATCATCTAGTATAAATATGCCAGGGGCTAGATCATTTTCTGCTTTTTGGAGAGATAAATTTGGCAATTTACTATTATTTGGAGGAATGGGATATGGTTCAAATGTTCAGCTTGGTTATTTAAACGATTTATGGAAATATGACATTGCTACTAATCAATGGGTATGGTTTGGGGGGGAAAGTAGTATAAATAGGCCGGGTAATTATGGAACTAAGGGAGTTGCTTCTGTTACAAATATTATGGGAGCTAGATGGGATAGCGCTTTTTCTCTTGATGGAGCTGGTAATTTATGGTTATTTGGAGGGTATGGATATGCCTCAAATAATGTGCAGGGTTATTTAAATGATTTATGGAAGTATATTGAATCAATTAATCAGTGGGTATGGGTAAGTGGTGCTAATATAGTAAATCAAGTTCCTAGTTATGAAAGTAAAGGTATAGCAAGCCCTACAAATGTTATAGGTGGTAGATTCTATCCTGCTATTTGGATTGATAAAAATCAGAATATATGGATATTTGGTGGTAGTGGATTGGTAGCAGCAAATACTCTAGGTCTTTTAAATGACTTATGGAAATATATAGAGTCAACAAATCAGTGGATATGGGTAAGCGGCACCAATGCTATAAACCAAACTGGTATTTATGGAGACAAGGACACACCTAGTCCGATAAATAACCCTGGCGGTAGGCTAGTTAATGCATTTTGGGTGGATAAATCTGGAGATTTTTTAATGTTAGGAGGTTCGGGTTACGGCTCATCTCCTACATTCGGTTATTTAAATGACTTATGGAAATATATAGAGTCAACAAATCAGTGGGTGTGGATATCTGGTATCATGAATATTAACCAACCTGGTGTGTATGGTGTTAAGGGCATGAATGATATATCAAATAATCCCGGTAGTAGAATTGGTTCTTCATTCTGGATTGATCAATCTGGGAATTTGTTGTTATTTGGCGGAAACAGCATATTAGAATCTCAACAACTAATAAGATACAGTGATTTATGGAAATATAGCTATTATTAAATAGATCAAAGTGATCAAGCTGTCAATTGTAAATTAAATAAGATACTTGAAGGTTCTATAAAAGGAATCTATAAGAAATTAGATTAGAATATTTATGCATTAATATTATTAAAAATACTATTTGAATATATATATACCTTCAATATAAATAATCTAAGTTTGTTAGGTGCTATATCGCTAATTTATGTTAATATTCAGCTTGTAATTTTTCAGATTAGACGCGATTCACAATATATATTTAGGAGATATTTAAGATGCAATTTAAAGCTATTCAGCAGTTTATTTCGGATAATGAAATAGACTTTGTTGATCTACGATTTACGGATTCTTTAGGTAAAGAACATCATGTATCAATGCCTAGTAGTAGATTTACTCCAGATCTTGTGGAAAATGGTCAGCCATTTGACGGATCTTCAATAGCTGGATGGCAGGGAATTGAAAACTCAGACATGCTTTTAAAACCAAATTTAGATACTATTAAGTTAGACCCATTTTATGATCATAAAACAGCTTTTATAACATGTGATGTTATAGATCCAGCAACTAATAATGAATATGTCAAATGTCCACGAGGTGTTGCTACTCGAGCTGAAAACTTTTTGAAAAAAACACAAATTGGAGATACGGCATACTTTGGTCCTGAAGCTGAATTTTTTATATTTGATTCAGTAACATGGGATTATAATAATAGCGGTTGCCATGTTAAAATTAATTCAGAAGAAGCAGTATGGTCTTCATCTAAGTCTATAGAAGGCGGTAATACTGGACATAGACCAGGACTTAAGGGTGGATACTTTCCTTTGCCACCAGTTGACTCATTTCAAGATATACGCTCTGAAATGTGTTTAGTGCTAGAAAATCTAGGTATTCCAACAGAAATTCATCATCATGAGGTGGCTACGGCTGGACAGTCAGAAATAGGTACAAAATTTAGTACTTTAACTCAACGTGCAGATTGGCAACAAATATTTAAATATGTAGTTAAAAATGTTGCACATAGATATGGTAAAACTGCAACTTTTATGCCTAAGCCAGTAGTTGGAGATAATGGTTCTGGTATGCATGTGCATCAGTCCATTTGGAAAAATGGTGAAAACCTTTTCTCTGGTAATGAATATGCTGGATTATCAAAAACTGCTTTATATTATATAGGTGGTATTATTAAACATGCAAAAGCATTAAATGCCATTACTAATCCGAGTACTAACTCATATAAACGTTTGGTGCCTGGATTTGAAGCTCCAACTATTTTAGCATATTCTGCGAAAAATAGATCAGCTGCCATTCGTATACCTTATACTAATAGTGATAAAGCTAGACGGATTGAAGTTCGGTTCCCAGATCCAACTGCAAATCCTTATTTAGCATTTAGTGCAATGTTGATGGCAGGATTAGATGGAATCATGAATAAAATTAGCCCGGGTAAGGCAATGGATATAAATTTATACGAATTAAGTCATGCAGAACTTATCAAAGTGCCACAAGTATGTTCTAATTTAGAGAGTGCTTTAGAGAGTCTTGATAAAGATAGAGAGTTTTTAAAGCGAGGTGGGGTATTTAATGATAGCTTAATTGATTCATTTATTAAATTAAAAGATGAAGAATTAAATTTATATAGAATGACAACTAATCCAGTTGAATTTGCAATGTATTACAGTATTTAGATTAACCTATTACCTGAATCACTACTTTATTATTAAATGAAATAAATTTATACCTATTTATCAATATATAAAAGTAATGATTCAGGCATCTATTACGAAATTTAAGATTTTTCTTCTTCTAATTTTTGATTCTTTCCTATATGGCAGGCAATTTTATGTTAGATATTAATTTTAAGTACTATGCCTGACATAGAATTTTTATGATATATATCTTGAATTATAAATAAAAATCCCCATATAACGCTTAAATAATTTTTTTAGAGTTAATTATATATGAATAAACGAGATTACTATGAGGTACTAGGTGTTGCTAAAGGATCTTCAGAGGAAGAAATTAAAAAGGCATATCGTAAGCTTGCAATGAAGTTTCACCCAGATCGCGTATCAACACTACCTGATACTGAAAAAAAACAGGCTGAAGAAAAATTTAAAGAATTACAAGAAGCATATGCTGTTTTATCTGATCCCCAAAAAAAACAAATGTATGATCAATTTGGCCACGCTGGCTTTCAGGGAGCTGGTGGTCAAAGTGGTTTTAATGGCTTTAATGCTGGTGGATTTGAAGATATATTTGATGCTTTTGGTGATATTTTTGGTGGTGGTAGACGAGCTGGAAATAGACGCAATGGCCCTATGCGTGGCCGTGATTTAGAAATGCAAATTGAGATTACATTAGAAAACTCAGCTTTTGGTTATGAAAAAGAAATATCATTTCCAAGAACTACAAAATGCAGTGTATGTAATGGCGCTGGCGCTAAGAAAGATAGTGATGTTGTTACTTGTAAAACATGTAATGGAGTAGGGCAAGTTCGTTTTGCACAAGGATTTTTTTCAATTCAACAAGAATGTCCTGATTGTCATGGAGCTGGACAAGTAATAAAAGATCCATGTACTAACTGCCATGGATCCGGTCTTATTCGTGAAAATAAGAAATTAAATGTAACAATTCCTGCTGGAGTTGATGATGGTTCTACCTTAAGAATGACTGGTGAAGGTGAGGCTGGTTTGAATGGTGGGCCAAATGGAGATCTATACATTCATGTGAGAATTAAACCACATAAAATCTTTACACGTCAAGGTAAGGATCTACATTGTGAAGTCCCAATTGGTTTTGTAACTGCAGCTTTAGGTGGAGAGGTTGATGTTCCAACTATAGATGGTAAATTAGTAAAATTAAAAGTTCCAGAAGGTACACAATCTAACAGTACTTTAAGAGTACGTGATAAAGGAATTAAGGCATTACGTGGTTCTAGTCATGGTGATTTATATTGTCATATGTTTGTAGAAACTCCAGTTAAGCTATCAAAAGAGCAAAAAGATATGTTACGTAAATTTGGTGAAGATAGTGGTGGTGAGTATTCCGCTATACATCATCCTAAGTCAAAATCATTTATTGATAAGTTAAAAAATATCTTCTCAAATTGAGTTAGAGGTGGTTTTTAGAAATTGGACTATAGAAAATAGTAGCCAATAGCAAGTATTGGGTGGAATTAATATAAATAGTAATTAGCTATGAGCAAGACATAATTGTAATGTATACTTGAATCTGAAGTTTATTATTAAATAAAATAAACTTATACCTATGTCAATATAAGAGGCAATTTAAAGAAGCGCGGATTCAGGTAATGTATATATTTGCTATATGGCATGTATTGATTACTAGATAAATTTTTGTTGAAAGCTTTTATGTACTATAAAAGAAGAATACTTTTTATATGTTTCGTATTCATACAATACTTTAAAGCATATGCTACAAATAGTCTAATTACTAAAAGTACCCAACTTGCACACCCAAAAACAGAATCCCAAGTGCTACAAGATTATAGTGGTAATATCGGAACTGGCATAAATCATAAAACTGTTACTGCAACTGGAGGTGCTGTAGAATTTACTCCTGGTGGTAGTAACTTTTTTGTATTTTTTAGTCAAACATTATCTAATGATTTTTATTATGAGGGTAGGTTTTATACTAGGTATAATTATGTTTCACAACCTCCAATTACTAATGATGTGCCAATATCAAGTATAAATAATCCATTGGGCTATGGAGCAGTAATAAAATTAGGATATGACTTCCATCCCACTAATCTAATTGATATTATTCCGTATCTACGCTTAAACGCATATAATAATATGGTGGTTGTTTATAGTGATCTTAATGGTCACTCTATCAATTCAACAGCCTATGCTATCTTGCCCGGTATTAAAATTGCATATAAAGTAACTCCTCAGTTTAATCCATATGTAGATTTATTTGGAGGATGGCAACAGGTTAATTTAAGTGGAGAATTATCTACCCAAACAAATTCTTCTTTAGTTTCTACAAATGGAAGTTTAAATCAAAAAGTCATAAGCTATGAAATTGGATTTAGTAGTAAGCTAACTAATTCAATATCACTAATTCCCTATATGCAGTACATTACTACTGTAAATAACCCAGATTCCTCAGCTGCAGCTTCATATACGGATAATGGCTTTAACATCAATGGACTTACTAATACACAGCAAGTTTTTGGCTTGAAATTTTCTTATGCATGGTAGAAAACTTCTCACAAAAAAACATCTTTGATAATAGTAAAAGTAGTTTAAAACTTTTAGCATATATTGTGATTTCTACATTATTTAGCAATGGCAAGGACTTTATTCATGCTATAAACATTTTTTAAGCTGCTTAGCATTGAGGTCTACCAATTAGTTACTATAACCTTATAAGTTATTATTAGTTTTAAATTAAAGACAAATTTTGTTTAGAAAATTGATGGCGTAAAATAGATTGTGTCCGATGTTTTATATTACCTTTTTATTGTATATGGAGTGATAAAATGTCGGGAGTAGAGATAATTTATCAAGTATTATCAAAGTCTGTATATGATAGTTTAGCTTACAGGAAGGGACTGAGCGTAGAATCAATAATAAGTATATATTTAATACTATTATGAAATTTGAACGGGACCAATTTTTAGAAATGAGCCAGAGGTTGCTAAGATTAATGTAGTTAAATATATTTATGTAACCCTTAAAAATTAATAAAAATAAAGAATATTATTAATTGCCATTAATATTATGTAAATAATCTCTAAATTCTGAAGCTAATTCTTTATGTTTTAAAGCGTAAGCAACGGTTGCTTTTAGATAACCTAGTTTTGAACCGCAATCATAACGAATACCATTGATTTTGTGTGCATAAATTTTCTCATGTTTTAGTAGTTTGGAAATAGCATCAGTTAACTGAATTTCTCCGTTTATTCCTTTTTTTATTTTAGCTAGTTCATCCATTATTTTTGGGGTAAGAATATAACGTCCAATAACTGCTAAATTTGAAGGTGCTTTGTTAATATCAGGCTTTTCAATAATAGCTTTAATTGCAGGATAATTTATGCTATTGTTACTTTTATTTATTTGGACAATACCGTACGAGGAAACATCTTGCTTGTCTATCTCATATACTCCAAGAATTGATGATTGTGTATCTTTATATAATTTTACCATTTGTTTTAATGCTCCAGGATTGGCATCAATTAGCTCATCAGCTAAGAGTACGGCAAATGGTTCATTTTGCGTTATAACTCTAGCACATAATACTGCATGACCAAGTCCTAACATTTCAGGTTGACGAATAAAAATACAATTAATATGATCTGGAACAATGTTTTTTAAAATATTGAGCAATTTTGTTTTATTTTTTATAGATAGTTCTAACTCTAATTCATAAGCTTTGTCAAAATGATCTTCAATTGCTCGTTTATAACGACCAGTAATGAAAATCATATCAGTGATGCCAGCTTCGACAGCTTCTTCAACAGCATATTGTATCAAAGGTTTATCAACAATTGGTAACATTTCTTTGGGAGATGCTTTAGTAACGGGTAAGAAGCGTGTACCAAAACCTGCAACTGGGAATACTGCTTTTGTGATTTTTTTATAATCGTTCATAGTCAATTTCTCACATTAGATTTAGTTTATGTTAAGTTGATATTCTGAATATTTCTATATAGTCTATAAATATTCAAATTGCTCTAAAATGAGTTTTAATGATACTATTTATTTTGGACTAAAAAAGTAATATTCCAATTGTTGACGTAAATATTTGCGTGCAGCTTCATCTGCTAAGTTTAAACGGTTTTCATTAATAATCATGGTCTGCTGTTTAAGCCAACCCTGCCACGCTTCTTTGGATACATTATTAAGTATCTTCTGCCCTAATTCACCAGGAATTGGAGCAAAATCTAAACCTTCTAGTTCTTTACCTAATTTGATACATTTAACGGTATGTGCCATTTTTTAATCCTAAATTTTTTTAAAAATAAGTGTTGAATTAGTTCCACCAAAACCAAATGAATTATTCATAGATACCTCAATAGATTTTTCACGTGCCACGTTTGGAACAAAGTCTAAATCACATTGAGGGTCTTGATTGAAGATATTGATTGTAGGGGGCAATACACCATCTTTGATCGCCATAATTGAATAAATTGCTTCTAGTGCACTAGTTGCACCTAATAAATGTCCAGTCATAGATTTTGTTGAACTAACTGCAAGTTTATACGCATGCTCACCAAAGGTCTGTTTTATAGCATTAGTTTCGTTAATATCACCAATTAATGTTGACGTTGCGTGGGCATTAATATAATCTACATCTTCAGCATTAATGCTGGCACTTTTTAATGCTAACTTCATACATTTCGCTGGACCATCAATAGTAGGAGATGTAATATGATTTGCATCAGCAGTAGCAGCATACCCTGCCAATTCAGCATAAATGTGGGCGCCACGTTTTTTTGCATGTTCATATTCTTCTAAAACTAAAATTGCAGAACCTTCACTTAAAACAAATCCATCTCTATCTATATCACATGGTCTTGAAGCCGTTTTTGGATCATCATTTCGAGTAGATAAAGCTCTACATGCAATAAAACCACCAACACCAAGCTCGGTTACAGCACTTTCAGCACCACCGGTTACTACTACATCACAATCACCGTACTCAATGTAACGCATTGCATCTCCAATTGAATGATTAGAAGTAGCGCATGCACTTACAATTGCGTAATTTACTCCCATGAAGCCATATTTTATTGATAAGTGGCCACCAACCATATTTCCTATAGATCCAGTAATGAAGAATGGAGAAATTCTTCTAACCCCTTTTTCTTCAAATATATCACGTGTTTCTTCAATTAATTGCAGTCCGCCAATCCCTGAACCAACTATAACTCCTACTCTATCTTTATCTATATTACTAGTTGTTAATCCAGCATCTTCTATAGCCTGAACCCCGGCTACAATTCCATAACGAATAAATGTGTCCATGCGGCGAGCATCTTTTTCATCTATAATGCCTTCGTATGAAAAATTTTTTACTTCTCCAGCAATTTTAGTAGCAAAAGTTGTAGTATCAAATCGTGTAATTAGGTCAATTCCAGAAACTCCGTTTTTTATATTGTCCCAATTAGTTTTTAGATTATTACCAACAGGTGAAATAACTCCAATTCCAGTTACTACAACTCGTCTTTTCTGTGTCATTAGATAACTCCATCTATTTAAATTTTTATAACCATAATTTTAACATGTTATCTATAAGTAATGCATGGAAACACAACTAAATTTTATAGATTAAATATATATAAATAATGTTACTTTTTTATTAAGTAAGATAAATCTATACATAGGTATAAAATACAATATAAAAAGTTGGTGAAGATTTAGTTATTATAGAAATAAGTAAAATAGATATTAGGGTTATTATTATCTGTAAATTTGGTATTAAGTTAATTAATACAATAGCTTTTACTTTTAAAAAAAAATTTATAAAATCTATAAAAGATTGACATGCCATTGTAAAACAGAACATTACAATGGCATAATTTTTATTTAAGATAGATTAAACATATTACTTAATAATAATACTTGGTGATAGTCCATTACCAGGATAAGTATTAATTCCTACATAGTTTAACTTATTAGGAATTTGATCTAATTTATATGTTTTGATGATGGCTACAGTTGCAGCAGATTCTTCTGGTGCATTAGCAACATAAATATATCTACCTGATGGAGAAATTTCCATTGATGTAACTTTAGTAGCACTTATAATAAAACTATTCTGTGCTTCTAATTGTCCTGTATTTTGATCAATCTTAAATAAGCATAAACGTGGAATTAAACCTTGTTTATTATAATTACAATCAGTATATAAGTATTTACCAGATGGATCAATACGCATAATACTTAGTGGTGTAATATCTGCTTTTATATATTGAGTATCTAAAGCACTTAAAAGACCTGTATTTTGATCTATTTGATACATATATATTGCTTGTCCTTGGTAAGAAGATACATAGACGTATTTGCCTAAAGGATCTATTACAATCTTTCTGGCATCATTTCCTTGATGAAAAGAAGATTCTGATAGAGTATCTAAATGACCTGTATTGCGGTTTATACCATACATAGAAATAGTATTTGCATTATTATGAGTTAAATAAGCATATTTACCTGATGGAGTAATTGCCATATCATATTTTTCCGTATTTCCTACTAATCTATCATTATTAAATGTGACTGTACCATCTAATCCTACATTAAATGCACTCAAAGTGTTATATGCAGCAAGATAATCATTTGATAGTTGATAAATATATTTACCTAGTGGATCAACTACTGTAGGACCAGCACTACCAGGAAAAATGTTTTCACTAGCGGCAATGCGTAATATTATTCCTGTAATTGGATCCATGCTATATGTTGTTATTGTTTTAGAGTTGGTTGCAAATAAATAATTTCCAGATATACTACTAGTAAGTTGACTTGTATTATAATTATCTACATTAATAGATAATTCGGCAAATCCTTCTAAAACACCTGTACTTTCTTCAAATTTATTTATATAGATTTTTGAATCTGCATATGGATAATAAATATATGCAAAATAGCGCTTATATGCTACATTGACCGTGTAATTTATAGTGCTTCCGTTAGCTGCAGTTACTTTATATATTACTGGCTTTGAAAAATCATTTGTGGTCTGTTCACTTACTTGTGTAACACCATTTACTGATACCTTTGCACCATCATATTTAAAGGTTGCTACTAGCGATTCGAAATTAGTTCCACGTGGCAAACTAACAAAAATATTTTGGTTTTGATTATTAATAACGCCGGATTCACCATTTATTGAATATGATGTAATTGCCTTACTATTAGAAGGTGCTGCGCTTGAACCACCACCACTTCCACATGAAATTAGAGTTAAACTCAAAAAATATATAAACATTATGGATAATAATCTTTTATATATAGCATTCATCTAAAATATCCTTACCTTAATTAATAAAGGTAATGATTATACTTTAAATTGGTAATAAAAAGTTCGTAAATTTGGGGAGCGTCGGGCCCATTCAATCATGAAAAGCAACAGAGGAATTTTTGTTGCGTGCTAGATTACATGAAATACGTTGTAAATATTTAGCAATAACCTCATTAGGTGTTTTAAAATTTAGAGCTTTTCTAGGTCTATGATTTAGGTCAT
>JBKDHQ010000061.1:0-11674 GCA_046336365.1 Neisseriaceae bacterium | reverse complement strand
AAATTCATTTGATACATAGCAAACCTCTGTAAATTCAACATTTATAATAGTTATTTTACACCAAATGATTTCTTAACATTATTCTTTCTGGGGATTTTTTAAATGTTTTTGATATTTTCCGTTTTCAACAGCCCCATAATGGTTAATAAAGCTACTAGAATCATTCTTAATAACATCTATTTTCTTATTGGAATATTTTATATGGCAGATATCATTTATGATTGCCGATTCGATATCAGATTTTTTTTCTACCCTATCTTTAATTTTAACCAGGATATGTTCATTTGTAATAATATCAGAAATTTTAGATAGATTTGGCCTTTGTTTTCTACTATCATCGAACCAATTATAATTATTTGAGAAATATTTATCTGGATATTCATGCCTTAACCAAATATCTAATTTACATTCCATAGCTTTACTTGGTTTAATTGTTTAATAGTACTATCTGCAGTAATATTCTGAAAACCTAAGATATATTCTACAATATTAAAGACAGAAATTTTATTACCTGAAGAAATATCATTACGATAAGTACTAATTACACTCTCGATCACTTTTTTTACAAAAGTAGTCTTCATATTTTCTTGGAAGTCACTATCATGTATCCGGTTAACTATATCTAATATGTCATTTGGCGGTAAATTTTTGAAATATATTTGGTTTAATATATTATTTTGTGTTTGATTATTAAAAACAGTATTTAGAGAAAATAAAGGTTTTATAATGTCTATCAAACTAACAGAATTGCAGTCATCTTCTTTACAAGTAATTTCTAGTGAAACATAATGCCACAAAAGCAGTTCTGACTCAGATTTGCAACACTTTAATTTAAGCAAAAATAATTCAATATCTTCAATCTTTTGTGCTCTAAATTTTAATTTATTTGCTAACCGGCATTTGAGACTATAGTCATAATTGTTTGAGTTGATAGTTTCAATTAGGATTTGCAACTCTTCAACATCGTTAATATTATCAATTATTAATTTAGACACGATATCTTCATAACTTGATAAATTTTTAATTATTCGAAAAAACTGCCTCAGTTGATCTACATTTTGTATTTTTAATGTAATGTTTTGTATTAGTTTTAATATGATTTCTAGCTTTATATCTTCATATATAATAATTTGAGAAACACGTTTATAAATACTACTAAATTTTCCAATATTCAAAACCTTTTCTAAATTATTAAAAATCATTTCATTAAATAAAGTTTTTATAAGATTGTAAACATTCAAGTCGTTAATATTCTTTTTTTCAAATTTACTGATATTTTTTTTTAAAAGGATATCAAGACTTTTGTCATTAAAATCGCTATTACTGCTATTATTGAATTTAAATTGTCCTTCCAATTTTGTAATTGTAGTAAGAGAAATTAGTCGCAGCAGACCAAACATTTGTTTAATTACAATTATATAACTGCACCCTATAAGATTTAACTCTCTAGATAGAAAACATGAATTATTATCTATCAACATCCATTTCATATCTTGATGATTATGGTAAATTTTCAAGAACTCGCTATTAATGAAAGCGTGTAAATCTAAATACGACCCTTTCTTTATTAATTCCAGCATTTGAAAGA
Source organism: Neisseriaceae bacterium (assembly GCA_046336365.1). Taxonomy (GTDB): domain Bacteria; phylum Pseudomonadota; class Gammaproteobacteria; order Burkholderiales; family UBA11063; genus Aquella. The sequence goes on along the minus strand of JBKDHQ010000061.1, from coordinate 10,086 downwards.
TTTTAATTGTCATCATACTTTCAGCATTTTCAGAATCACGGCGAGTTTCTGAAACTTTATAATCTTTTGGGGGAATAGAGAAAATTTGATTTAATATTTTTTGAGTTAGTTTTTGATTATTAATTGGGTTAAACGCACTGAATTGATTCATTTCATTTTCCTAATGTAACGTTGATATTTAAGCTTATGGTACTAAAACAAAATAAATTACCCGAATTTAACTAAAACCATATGTATCTTTTTAGCTAAAAAACATAAGAAACAGGAATTTAAGCATACATTATAACATCTGGCCCTAATTGTGGATAAAGCTTATCCTATGTTATAATCTTTCACTTACTAATTATAATTATTTTCAGTTAAAAGCCGTTTCATGACAGATAATGAATACATGCATTTAGCTATTCAAATTGCTAAATCTACAATTGGTCAAACTGCACCTAACCCAAGTGTTGGAGCAGTAATTGTAAAAAATGGCAATATTTTATCCTTTGGAGCTCATTTACAAGCAGGAAGCCCTCATGCAGAAATAAATGCAATAAACATTGCTAGCCCAAATGAATTAGAAGGCTCTACGTTATATGTGACACTTGAACCGTGCTGTCATACCGGTAAAACGAATCCATGTACTGAAAAAATAATTAAAAGTAAAATAAAAAAGGTCGTTATTGCAACATTAGATAAAAATCCACTTGTAGCAGGTAAGGGAGTAGCTCAACTAAAAAATGCAGGTATTGATGTAATAACTGGTATATTTGAAAATGAAGCAAGTGAAATTAATAAAATGTTTTTTCATTATATCAATACTCAAATGCCTTATATAACTCTCAAGGCAGGACTAAGCCTTGATGGAAAATTTGCAACATCTAACGGTGAAAGTAAGTGGATAACCAATGAAGAGGCAAGACTTGACGCCCACTACTATAGACATTCACATGATGCAATTTTAGTTGGAATAAATACAATAATACATGATAACCCATCTTTAACCACAAGACTACCAAATGGTGGTAAAAGCCCAGTTCGAGTAGTGTTAGATACGAAATTACGAATAGATGAAAATGCAACAGTTATTACCAAGAATGATAGTAAAACCATTATAATTACTGGAACAAATTTTAATAAAGATAAATTAACCAAACTTAAGAAATATAAACATGTTGAACTAATTCATCTAACAAGTACTGACATTATACTTGCTGATGCATTAAAGATACTGGCTAAACAAGACATTACGTCAATATTAGTTGAAGGCGGACAAACGATTCATAATAGCTTTATCCAAAAAAAATTATTTAATGAATTAGTAATGTATATTGCACCATCTTTAATTGGTGGAGAAAAATCACCGGCATTCTTTACAGGTCAGGGATTTTCTCACCTTGATGATAAAATAGAACTTACTTTTACTGAAATAACAAAATTAGGCAGCAACCTAAAAATTATTGCTAAAATGCTAAATTAGATAGAAGGATAAAAATGTTTACTGGAATTATTGAAGAAATTGGCACTGTAAAATCTATAAAAAGCACATCTAATAATATGATACTTGAGATTAATGCACCGATTGTAACTTCCGATATAAAACTAGGTGATAGTGTCGCAGTTAACGGAACATGTTTAACTGTAACTTCATTTAATAACAGTAGTTTTTGTGTTGATATAATGCCTGAAACTTATAATACTACATCATTAAAAACTTGTAAGGCTTCATCATTAGTAAATCTCGAACGGTCATTAAGAGCTGATTCTCGAGTTGGTGGACATTTTGTAAGTGGCCATGTTGATGGTATTGGAACAATAATTGCAAGAAAGCCTAATGAAAATGCTATTTATTTTGATATACAGGTAAGCCATCCTGAACTATTACAGTATGCTATTTATCATGGTTCTATTGCTATTGATGGAACCAGCTTAACTATCTTTGGTTTAAGTGATAACTTTTTTACAATATCTCTAATACCACATACAATTAAACACTCAATTATTGGCTATAAACAAGTTGGAGAAATTGTTAACATAGAATATGACATGTTTGCTAAATTAATTTCGCGAGCAGTAAACTATCAACAACAATATACCAATAATACCAATACTAAAATAGATCAAGATTTTTTAAAACGATATGGATTTAATTAACTATGATAAAACTACATTTTAATACTATTGAAGAAGCGATAAGCGATTTAAAAGAAGGCAAAATCATTGTAATTTGTGATGATGAAAATAGAGAAAATGAAGGTGACTTTGTAACATTAGCTGAAAATGTGACACCCGAAACAATAAATTTTATGATTACACATGGCAAAGGTCTTCTATGCACACCTATTTCACAAGAAATTGCCAATAAGCTAGATTTAAATCTCATGACAGCTAAAAATACTGATAATTTTTCAACAGCATTCACTATCAGCATCGACCATAAAACAAACTCAACTGGAATTAGCGCAAAAGATCGCTGTGATACTATAAAAGAAATAATAAAACAAAGCTCTAAGCCAGAAGATTTTCGTAGACCTGGGCACATATTCCCACTAATTGCGAAAAAAAATGGTGTTATAGAGCGCCCTGGACATACTGAAGCAACAATAGATCTTGCTAGACTTTGTGGTAAAACAGAAGCAGGCTTACTTTGTGAAATTGTCAATCCTGATGGTAAAATGGCCAGGCGTGATGACCTAATATTAATTGCTCAAAAATTTGGTTTAAAAATAATAACAATAAAAGATCTAATTGAATACCGTAAACATCATGATAAATTTATAAAACTCGAAGCTACAACTAGCTTACCCACTAAATTTGGTAATTTTAGAGCATATGGCTATTCAAATGTAATTGATGGTACGCATATAACTGTTATCATTAAAGGAGATCCCAAGAATTTTAATATACCTTTTGTGCGCATTCATTCTGAATGCCTGACTGGAGACGTATTTCACTCATTACGTTGTGATTGCGGTGAGCAGCTAGAGATGTCTTTAAACACAATCGAACAAGAAGGCCAAGGAATTATAATATACCTAGAACAAGAAGGTCGAGGTATTGGATTAATAAATAAATTAAAGGCTTATGAATTACAAGAAAATGGTTATGACACGTTTGATGCAAATGTCAAACTTGGTTTTGCAGCTGATTTACGAGAATATTTTATTGCAGCACAGATCTTAAAAGACCTAGGCATCATAAAAATAAAACTTGCGACCAATAATCCTCACAAGATAGAAGAATTAGAACGCTATGGCATTACTATAGTTGATAGAATTGCTGTTTCTACACACCCACATAAACATAATGCACAGTATTTACAAACTAAAATAAAAAAGTTTGGACATATCATATAGATATTGTCATATTGTTTAAAATTTAAAAATAAATATAAAAATATGGTATAAGTTTTACTCAAATATAAATATTTTAAAAGGGTTATATAATGTTATTTGAAGGTAAATTAATAGCAAATGGTTTAAAATTTGGCATCGTTGTTGGCAGATTTAATGAATTTATAACCAGTAAACTGCTAGGTGGTGCTATGGATGCATTAAAAAGACATGGGGTAACAGAAGAAGACATTGATATTGCTTGGGTTCCAGGATCTTTTGAGATTCCGCTTATTACAAAAAAAATGGCAAATTTAAATAAATATGACGCTATTATTGCCTTAGGAACATTAATTAGAGGCTCTACTAGCCATTATGATTATGTATGTAATGAAGTAGCTAAAGGTATAGCAAATATTTCTATTAGTGAAGAAATGCCAATAATATTTGGTATACTTACTACCGAAAACATTGAACAAGCTGTCGAACGAGCTGGAACAAAATCTGGCAATAAAGGCTATGATGCTGCAATTAGTGCTATTGAAATGGCAAATTTAGTTAAAAACTTTAAATGAATAATGAATTAAAGATTGTATTTGCAGGTACTCCCCTAATATCTAAGGTAATATTGGAAAATATTCTAACCAAATATAAGGTTGACCTGGTTTTAACTCAACCCGATCGTCCTAAAGGCCGTGGTAAAAAAATTCAACCAAGCCCAGTAAAAGAGCTTGCTTTAGAACAGAATATTGAAATCTTGCAACCACAATCCCTTAAAAATAATAATATTGATTTAGAAAAAATTAGGGCACTAAATCCTGATATTATGATTGTTGTTGCATATGGTATACTATTACCAGTTGAACTTCTCAAAATTCCTAGGCTTGGCTGCGTTAATATACATATGTCATTATTACCAAAATTACGTGGTGCAGCTCCAATACAACGATCTATTATAAATGGTGATGATAAAACTGGTGTCACTATAATGCAAATGGATAAAGGTCTTGATACTGGAGATATTTTATTACAAGAAGAGATGCTAATAAATGATACAGATACATCAGAAATACTACATAATAAATTAGCGCGCCTTGGTAGTAAATTAATTGCAGAGTATTTATATAACTATCCATCAATTAAACCAATTAAGCAGTCAACATCTGGAATTAGTTATGCACATAAAATTGATAAAAATGAAGCGTGCATCAACTGGAATGATAATGCCAAAAGTATCTGGTATAAAATTCGTGGGTTTAACCCGTCCCCTGGTTGCTATACTTATTTAGATGGACAATTAATAAAAATATGGCAAGCAAGTATCGAAACTAAGCAACATACGAAACAGCCAGGCACAATCCTTGAGTTTAGTAATGATGCAATTTGTGTTGCATGCGGTAACGGAACTACTTTAGAAATAACCATACTGCAAAAATCTGGTAAGAATAGACAAACTTCAAAACAGTTTTATATTGGACATCCTAACCTAATAGGAGCTATATTTTTATCAAATATATAGGTGACATCATGAACAATAATATTAAAACTTTTATTTTATTAGCTGCTATTGTGGCTTTATTTGTGGTAATCGGTGGATTAATTGGTGGAAAAAACGGGATGTTAATTGCACTGATATTTGCTTTAATTTTAAACTTCGGCGCATATTGGTTTTCTGCGGATATGATATTACGTATGTATCATGCCCAAGAAGTTGGTCCACATAATGCACCAGATTTATATCATATAGTAAGTAATTTAGCCAATCGCGCTAATATACCAATGCCAAAAGTTTATGTAATTAATGAGCCTCAACCAAATGCATTTGCAACAGGCAGGAACCCACAGAACGCTGCAATTGCTTTTACTGTTGGAATTATAGAACTACTTGACTATAATGAACTATCAGCAGTTACAGCGCATGAATTATCTCATATTAAACACCGAGATATTCTCATTTCCACCATCTCAGCCACTGTTGCTGGAGCAATATCTGCAATTGCAAATTTTGCATTTTTCTTTGGTGCACGTGATGAAGAAGGTCGTCCAAACTTGATAGCTGGAATTTTAATCGCCATTTTAGCACCGCTTGCAGCATCTATAATACAAATGGCAATATCACGTTCACGTGAATATGAGGCTGATGAAGGAGCTGCGTATTTAACTAGAGAACCACTTGCACTTGCTAATGCATTACAAAAAATCGAAAATTATGCACAAGGCAGTATTCCAATTCAAGCTGCAGAAGAGCATCCATCAACTGCACATATGATGATAATTAATCCATTAACAAATCGCCGCTACGATAATTTATTCTCTACACATCCCAGCACTCAGAATAGAATTGAACGTTTACATCAAATAGCTCAAAAACTATAAAGTAAATTTTCATTCTACTTACTCACTAACTGTATTATAATAATGTCACTAAATTTTATAAATTATAATATTTTTAAAAAATTAACTTAAAGAAATATGATTCAGGAGTTATCTACAGTGAAAAAATACCTAACTCTATTCATGGTTGTAATGGCAAGTAGCTCTTTAGCGAAGCACTATTTCAATTTATGCTATTATAACTGGACAAATAAACATATTGGCTATAATAATGGATCCGATAATACGCTAGGTAATAAAATATCTAAAGACAGCTTTAAAAATCGGGGTACCATTGTAGGTAGTGGTGAGATTAGCCCAAATAAAAACAAGTGCTTTAAGGCAGTTGACGAGACAATATTTTTCTCGCACAAATTGTCATTCGTTATTAATAATCAATTATTGAGTATTATTGATCCACCTTTTAGTAAACCATATGTAGTATCACAGAACAATTTGGGTAAATATATCAGTAAAAGCGGTAAAGGTAAGTTATTAAATACTGTTGACCATGGTGGACATGACCAATATTATTTGAATGTACATGTAATAAAAGATGGTGAGGTTGTGCTTAGCTCTAGCTCTGACCCAAATAATGCTAATGCATATATAATCCCCGCAATAAAATAAGAGCCAATCAACATAATAAAATATCGATAAAAGGTGTTAAAATAATTTCATACAATAAATTTATGGTTTGGTATTATTTTGGCGTGTAATATAAATTATTTATAATTAAGTTATCTTATGCAAAAAATATTTAATTCATTAGTTATTTTAAGTCTCTTAACTTCATCTATTAGTAGCTGTGCTGTGGTAGCCGTAGGAGCTGTTGCTGCTGCAGCCGGAACTACAGCTGCTGTTGCTACTGATCCAAGAAAGTCCGGTACAATATTGGATGATAACACTATAGCAACCAAATTACAAAATAAACTATCAAACAATTACCCAAATACAAATTTATACGTAACTTGCTACAATGGCATAGTTTTGTTAACTGGACAAATAGATTCTGCAAAATCTAAACAAGGAGCAATTTTTGATGCTAAAACAATTCCGGGGGTAAGACAAATTTATAATTATCTTGAAGTTAAGTCCTCACAAGGCTTTTCATCTCGCACTGAAGATTCTTATACAACTACACAAATTAAAACTAAGCTAATAGGAATAAGTGGTGTTAAAAGTAATGATATAAAAGTAGTTACCACCAATTCAGTAGTATATTTGCTTGGAATTGTAACTAAAGCACAAGCTAAAGAAATTTCTGATGCTGCTGCAAGCATCAATGGTGTGACTAAAGTAGTTACATTATTTGAGTACACATCTTCATAAACTTATCTTTTCACATCTTAATAAAATAATAATGCTATTTTATAATTATGGTGCTAATACCTAGTTTTATTATCTATAATAACTAGGACAATATAATAAATCAAGGAGATAAATATATGCTAAAGACACCTAAACAGACAACGGCATTACACACAACTGAATTAGATTTAGAAAAAGATTTTTCATTACATCACCATAAAATTGAGCATTGGTTTCGTGAACAATGGATGATCAATAAAAGCCCTTTTTATGGTTCAGTAGATCTTAGAAACAGTTCATATAAATTAACTCCTATCGATATGAACCTTTATCCGGGTGGATTTAACAACATACATAACGAATCGATTCTTTTAGCTAGTCAAGCTATAAATCATTTACTTGAAAAATATAATCCTCATACTACTAAGATACTGCTAATCCCAGAAAGCCACACACGCAATTATGCTTATTTAAAAAATGTATATACACTCAATTTTATCCTAAACCAAGCTGGTCTAGAAACCGTGATTGGCTCACTATCACCTGAAATTAAAGAACCAACAAATATAAATATATCTGACGGATTTTCTATGATCTACCATCCAATAAAGCGAATTGGCAATAAAATTACTACAGTTAGTGGATTTGAACCAAATCTCATACTAGTAAATAATGATTTATCCAGCGGTAAGCCTGATATTTTAGATAATTTAGAACAAACTTTACTTCCGCCATTAAATACTGGCTGGTATATGCGTAAAAAAACTAATTTTTTCACTGAATATGATAAAGTTTGCGCAAATTTTGCTAATCTAATTGAAATTGACCCTTGGAAGATAAATGCATATTTTGATATTGCTTCCAATCTAGATTTTGCAAATAGTAGTGGGTTAGATCCATTGGGTGAAAAAGTAGAACATATATTACAAAAAATCCAAAAAAAATATGATGAATACAACATAAAAGATACACCATTTGTGATTGTCAAAGCAAATAGCGGTACTTATGGTATGGGTATCATGTCAATTAAATCTGCTGATGAAGTACGTAAGATTAACCGTAAAACCAGAAATAAAATGGCAGTTATCAAAGAAGGACAATCCGTAACCGATGTTATTATTCAAGAAGGCGTGTATACCGTTGAAAATATTAATGACATGACTGCCGAACCAGTAATCTATATGATGGGATGCTCTGTCATTGGAGGATTCTATCGTGCAAATGCCAGAAAAGGTATTGATGAAAACTTAAATTCTATCGGATCTAATTTTATACCTATGTCTTTAGCATGCACATGTTTTCCACATTCCAAAAAACAAGAAAAATTACCTGATCGATTTTATGCATATAGTGTTACTGCCCGTTTAGCGTTACTTGCAAGTAGTATGGAGATAAAAAATTATTAATTATGCTATACTTAGCATGAATTTTATTTATTTCACAAGATTTTTTCAAATTGGACTCTAATATGCAAACCTTATGTTCTAGTAAATTTAATAAGTTAGTTATATTTATAATTATTATTGGGCTAATCGCAATTAATTATACCACGTTTAGTTACAAATCTTTTATTCCCGGCGCAGCATTAATAATCGGCATATTATTAAATAGTCTACATCGTGATAGTCATATATTACATCATACTAAAATATGGTCGAGCCATTTCTTAAACTATGCTATTATTTGTCTAGGTTTTGGTTTTAATTTAACTAATATATTAAAAGCTGGTTTATCCGGAATTTGGTACACTATTATAAGCATTAGCGCTACATTAATCATTGGATTATTAATTGGTAAATTTCTTAAAAATCCAGGTAAAATTTCTACTTTAATAAGCTCAGGCACTGCAATTTGTGGGGGTAGTGCAATTGCTGCAATCGCACCAATTATTCGCTCTAGCCACGAAGAAACTACAGTTGCAATGGGTGCAATATTTTTACTTAATGCAATTGGATTATTAATTTTTCCAATAATTGGACATAACCTACACTTAAACCAGCACCAGTTTGGATTACTTGCAGCTTTAGCTATTCATGATACATCATCTGTGGTTGGTAGTTGCATGGCATATGGACAAACCTCTTTAGTGGTTGGTACAACCATCAAACTGGTACGTGCGCTATGGATAATTCCAGTTAGTATAATAATAGCTATGATTTATGCTAGAATGAAACATAATGAAATCCAAAATACTAAGACAAAAAAACCATGGTTCATCCTATGGTTCATTTTAGCATCATTATTAGTAACATTATTTCCGCAACTATCATCTATAGGCTTACATTTAAAGCACTTCGGTGAAAGTTTATTCATGGTTGCATTGTTCTTAATTGGCTATAACGTATCATTTACAAACCTCAAAACTGTAGGTGGAAAGGTATTGCTGCAAGCAGTAATACTATGGATTTTAGTATCAATTATTGTGATTTTAGCTTTAAAAGCACGAATATTATACTAATTAGGAAGTATTAACTTAACTTTTTTTTATTAATGCTATTTTCTAGTTTGGATGAATAGTATTCATTCAAATAGTGTCAAGATAGATTTGCTGTATATAATAGGCAGTATTAATTTAAATCCCTCATTAGGATTCTTTCGAAACTTAGTTTAATTCAAAGTTATGGATCCCTGCAATTAAATTAAATCGTAAATCGAATATTTTTCTGCAATTGCGGTATTTGTCAGCTACAATATCAAATCTTTTCATTAATCCAAAAATACTCTCATAAAATACCCGATTACTAGTAACATGCTCTTTCTAGGATTAAATTAAGAGAATAAATTTAAATTATTAGAAACAGATTACCTTTATTATGTCGTTTAATCAAGAATTAAACTTAAAAATTTAGGGACATAGAACTATAAATATGTAATATACTTAGGTATTAGGTACCTGTATATTATTTATATGGAACGAAATCATGGCACTCAAAATTAATAATACGAAACTTCTGCAATATAGGTTATAATCTTCTAATTACAAAAATATACTAAATTTTCTAAGCTAAAATTTTTCAAAATCTGATTTTTTGTTAAATTTAAGTAAATTTTCATAAAGTATACTAGCCCAATCCCTATTATTTTA
>JBKDHQ010000060.1:0-22598 GCA_046336365.1 Neisseriaceae bacterium | reverse complement strand
TTATAATTTAAACCAGAATATAGAAGTCACAGTTTTTTGCAAAAAAATATATAAGGGTAGCAAGCAGAATGGTGCGTAAACATACGCTAAGAGTTCAAAATAACGACCGTTAAATTTAACCAGGTACATTTCCTGAACTTTGGGTTTTTCCGTAAATATGGGGTAAATCGGCAATGGATTAGTCTTAAGACATTTTCTGTAGTAAGAACTCTTGATTTTGACGCTATTACATGCCCCTAAATAGTAGAATTATTTTACTACGATAACGATCGTTATTAATAGAAATCTTTATTTGCTCTTGATACAATAAACCCTAAATTCAGTAATAACAAGCAATATATTACAAAACTTTAAATTATCATTGCCGATTTACCCCATATTTACGGAAAAACCCAACTTTTGGGGTTAAATAGCTAGTTTTTGGGTAAAAATACTGGTTCACTTAATCTAAAATAACGTTTAATAATAACTAATGAGTTTTCTGAACCATAAAAATATTATGTATAACAGTCTGACTTAATTAGTAAATTTTCCTTAGCGTGTATTTACGCACCATTCTGCTTGCTACCCTATAAGCTTCATAGCATAAAATACAATGGGTTTATAAAATGCACCACATATTGGAGCAATTATCATGATTAGATAATACCATTTGTATTCTTTTATTGATTGCCACAGAAAATGTCTCACTGAATGCACATTATACTCCATCTGTTTTACAAGAATAAAAATTATTGGTCGTCTTTGATAATTGGAAATGTTAAAATAATGGTGGTTCTGCAGCAATGCAGGGCGGAGTCGTCTTAGTTAGGCGACAAAACCGTCTGGCTGAGGCGATGTATTGTAACCTATTTAGGGAGGTACATATGATCTCAGTTATACTGGGGTTTCTTGGGTATCTAGTAAAAAAAGCCAGATTAAACATTACAATCACAATCTGGCTTAATTTATGGGATAAAAAGAAATCCCGTAGCGATAATCTTAACAGATAGCTACAGAACTGATAGCCTATTACTAGTAGGCTATCTTTTCATCTGATAGTATTATAACATTTTTATATACTTGTTGTAAAATTTATCAAACTTGATGTTTTATATATATTTTATATTGGGTGTTCCATTTGATAATTTTTTATAAATGAAAAGTATAGTATAACTTATGAATTATCGTTTTGATTCGTATCAGAATTTTCTGCATCTTCAATCATACGCTTATGTTTATAAAATTCTGAGTTGTCTATCCTAACTAAGGTTACATGAGATAAGCCACGATGCTGCATGCCAATTTCACCAGCAGCAGCATAACTTAAATCAATCACTCGTTTTTTATGACGCGGCATCCGATCTTTTATTTCAACATATGCTACTTTCCCATTTGAATTATTAATAACTTTTAGCTTTGTTCCTAATGGTAGTGTTGGATGTGCGGCAACAAATGGATCATAAGTATCAAATATTTCTCCATCTGCCATAGGTTTACCGTTAGCATGATCACCTTTACCGTAGTAGCTTGCAAGTCCATGCATAAAATCTCTTCTAGCAACTAAATGTTGCTTATGATTTTCTGATTTTTTGTTATAAGTACGTTTACTAATTCTAGTGGTTTTACGTGCATTTTCCACTTCATGTTTAACCTTTGTTGTTGCTAAGGCTGGTTTGATTAAAGTAAGCATAAAAATAAATATAGATAATAGCTTTTTAAGATTCATTTGACTCCTCCTATAAAATCTAACTGTCGCCATGCTTCGTAAGTAATAACAGCAACTGAATTAGATAAGTTTAGGCTACGTTGGTTATTTTGCATAGGTAATCTAACAATATATTTTTCTTGTAGATCATCTAATACGAAATGCGGTAACCCTTTGGTTTCTGAACCAAACAATAATACATCATATGGCTCATACTTCAAATCAGTATAACAATATTTACCGCAGGTTTCTATTGCTATAATTCTTCTTTTGTTAAAATATTGTTTACACGATAACCAGTCATTGTGTAAAACTAAATTCGTATATTCGTGATAATCTAATCCGGCACGTTTTAATTTTGAGTCTTCCAAGGGAAATCCAATTGGCCCTACTAAATGTAAATCACATCCAGTATTTGCACATAAACGGATTATATTACCCGTATTAGGCGGTATTTCTGGTTGAAAAAGTACGACGGAAAGCGCATGATTCTTTATCATGAATAATAACTATCCAAGTCCTTTTTTGTTAAAACAAATACAAAACCGTCATCATTACTAGTGCTTAACCATTTAAAATTAAGACCATGGTACTTTGATTTAAGTTCTTCTAAATTATCACCCATTTCTAATACTAATATTCCAAAAGCTGATAAATATTGTCTAGCATGTTTAATAATTGAATCTACTAATATTAAACCGTCATTACCCCCATCTAATGAAATCTTTGGTTCGTGTAAATATTCTTTTGGTAGAATACTCATTCTCTCTGTATCAACATACGGTGGGTTAGTTATAATCAAATCGAATTTACCTTGATAATTACTTAGTTTTTCAAATAAATTTGATTGAAATAATTTTATATGCTCTCTTAGCCCATGCTTTTCTATATTAATTTTAGCTACTTCCAATGCATTATTATCAATATCAGAAGCTATCACTTGACTATCATAAAAATAATCAGCAGCAATTATCGCAAGCGATCCATTTCCAGTACATAGATCTAATACATTATGTACAAGCTCTGGATGTTCAAAATACTCATCTAATTGTTTATTTAATATTATTTCACCAATGTAAGATCTGGGAATAATTACTCTTTCATCTACGTAAAATTTATATCCAAGAAAGTTGGCTTCATTAGTTATATATGGAGCAGGAAGGTTATTTTCCACCCTTTTTCTGCACACATTTAGTAATTGGTCAATTTCACTATCTAGTAACTTTGCATCCATAAAAGGGTCTAATTGATCCAATGGTAAATTTAATGTAGCTAAAGTTACATAAACAGCTTCGTCAAATGCATTATCGGTACCATGCCCATAACTTAAATTATGTTCTTGAAACTGACTTATCATAAATCGGATAAAGTCTCTAATAGTATTTAGTCTATTTTTAGCTTCTACCAATTGTTGACTAAATTTATGCAAAATACAGACCTTTTTAATAGAGTAAAAGAATGATTTTAACATATTATAGGTAGTAAAAACAACTCATCTGTAAAAATAGCCAATTATATCAGTGTGTTATGAGGGGTTATATTTCATCAGCAAGCACATTTAGACTAAATAGTTTATATTGAATTTTAATGGTTTAATCTAGTTCAACAATTGCGTTATCAGTGTTGCAATTTGCGGTTTGGCCATTTTGTGTTACATTCACGTTTGGCATAAATGCATTTTTAGTGATAGATGAAGCATTTTTATTCTCAAATAATTCTATCCCACTTTTAATACACTCAGTATTGCCTCGAAATCTAGGGTTAGGGACAACTTCTGCAATTATTTGGAAAATATAATCCTTGCTTGAATCGTATTGTATACTTTTTAAGTTTGTTTGATCTTCGATTAGGTCACGCATTACTAAATAAACATTGTCACCTGTAATCTGTGAAACGTTATCATAATTATTCTTTACCATAATAAGAATAACGAATAGTTCTTGTACGGAGCTAGTCATCCCTACATGAAAATAATTACTGAAAGTCTTTTTATACCCCCCTCTATACTCTGATAGTGTTTCCAATGAATCTTTTGCCAGATTGAGCAGGTCGTCATATTTATCTAGAGATTTAGATTCAATCTTTAAATAAATATTTTTTATTATTTGATTTTTGATTGCAGGGGTAACCGGCTGAGGGTTAGAATGTGCCGCTGATGCTAGATGTGTATGTATTTTATTTGCTTGCATATCAGTACTCTCCAAATAAAATTATTTATTAATGATATTTAAGTTCGATTGAAATTTAAAGAAGGCAATTTATACTCTTTCATATTCGAGTTTCCTGTTTGTTGCCAAGCTGCTGCCTACTAGTAGTAAACTACTTTGCTTGTTGCCTCTGTGGTACTTGAGTCTGTTAGAGCGTATTATAGTAAAGCACACAATATATTATACTATAATTAAATAGAATTGTAAATAAGCTACTATACAGTAGCTTATTTATTAAAGAGGAGATTAAATTAAATTTTTGCTTTTCATCAAATCAAACATAGTTTTGCCAATTTCAGCAGGAGATCTAGTATACACTATACCTGCTTTTTCAAAAGCTTTAAATTTTTCTTCAGCAGTTCCTTGGCCACCAGATATAATTGCACCAGCATGTCCCATACGCTTACCTTTAGGTGCAGTCACTCCAGCAATATAACCAACTACTGGTTTTGTAACATATGATTTTACAAATTCTGCTGCTTCTTCTTCCGCTGTACCACCAATTTCTCCAATCATTATAATTGATTCAGTTTGTGGGTCATCTTGGAATAATTTCAAGGCATCAATATGTGATGTACCAGGGATAGGGTCCCCACCAATACCAATACATGTTGATTGTCCAATTCCTAATTTAGTAGTCTGTGCAACAGCTTCATAAGTTAATGTCCCTGATCTAGATACAACTCCAACCTTGCCTGGCAGGTGAATGTGCCCCGGCATAATACCGATTTTGCACTCGCCTGGTGTAATAATGCCTGGGCAGTTAGGCCCAATTAATCTTGCATCAGAGCATTCAACATATCGTTTCACTTTTAACATATCGATAGTTGGTATACCCTCAGTTATACAAACTACAAGCTTTATTCCAGCATCTACGGCTTCAATAATTGAGTCAAGAGCAAACGGAGCAGGTACATAAATTACTGATGCATCAGCTTTTGTTGCATCAACTGCCTCTTTCATTGTATTAAAAACTGGTAAATTTAAATGAGTTGTTCCACCTTTACCAGGTGTTACTCCACCAACTACATTTGTACCATAGGCGATTGCTTGTTCTGAATGAAACGTGCCGTTTTTACCAGTAAATCCTTGTACTAATACTTTCGTATTTTTATTAACTAAAACACTCATTATCTGTTCCTTATTTTAATGTTGCAACAACTTTTTCTGCTGCGTCAGCTAGACCATCGGCAGGGATCAACTTAAGCCCTGAATCTTTAAGAATTTTAGCTCCTAATTCAGCATTATTTCCTTCAAGTCTAACCACAACAGGAACCACCACATTAACTTCTTTTACTGCTTCAATAATTGCTTCAGCAATCATATCGCAACGTACAATACCCCCAAATATGTTGATTAGAACAGCTTTTACACTAGGATCTGCCAAAATAATTTTAAATGCTTCAATAACACGGTCTTTAGTTGCACCACCGCCTACATCGAGGAAATTTGCTGGTTGTCCACCATAGAGTTTAATTATATCCATTGTAGCCATGGCAAGACCTGCGCCATTTACCATACAACCAATATTTCCTTCAAGGGCAACATAATTTAGATCAAATTCAGATGCTTTTAATTCACGTTCATTTTCTTGAGATTTATCGCGTAAAGTTAGTAAATTAGGATGACGATATAAAGCATTAGAATCAAGGTTAATTTTGGCATCAACACATACTAAATCACCATTTTCACGTACTGCTAAAGGATTTACCTCAAATAAGGCAAAATCATTTTCTATAAATGCTTGATAACTACCAGTCATAATCTTAACAAATTGCCCAATTTGATCTGTTGTCAAACCAAGCTTGAAACCAACTTCTCGTGCATGACAAGGTAATAATCCAACAAGAGGATCTACAACAGTTTTAAATATTTTTTCAGGTGTTTCATGAGCAACTTTTTCAATTTCAACTCCACCTTCGGTTGAAGCCATAAATGTAACGCGACGAGTAGATCTATCTATTACTGCACCAAGATATAATTCACGTGATACAGGGTACACATCCTCAGAAACGTAAACTGAATTAACTGGTTGACCATTTGCATCTGTTTGGTATGTAACCAAATTCTTTCCAATCAAATCTTTTGCTACACTCATAGCCTCTTCACGTGATTTTACTACTTTTACGCCACCAGCTTTACCACGACCACCTGCATGGACTTGCGCCTTAACTACAGCAAATTTGCCACCTAATTGATCATAAGCATTTCCAGCTTCTTCTACATTACTAGCTAAAATGCCAGTTTGTACTTTTAACCCATATTTAGCCAATAGTTCCTTGGCTTGATATTCATGTAAATTCATAAAAAAACCCTAAAAAATATTTTTTCAAGTGATGTATTTTATCACTAATCTTATATTTACAGCTGTTAAATTATAGATTGTATAAGTCATATACATTTTGGAAAGTAACCTAAATATAAATTTTTCCACTTTATAATATGTGCTCTTTCATTTTCAAAGGATATAAAGGATCCTTATTTATAGTATAATTGTGCCGAATGTGTTTGATCAACATCATGCAAGTAGCAGATGTATATATAGACTAATTAATACTTGATAAAAAATAAAATACCTGAAGTATCATGTTTATATAACTATGACCTTGATGTATAGGGAATAAAAATTATATCCTATGCATCAATATAAAATACAGTATAAAAAATGGCGATTCAGGTAAAAAATATTAATAAGGACTTGATTAAGTGAAAACAGGTACCGATTTTTTAGTAAATGCTAAACCACGAGAGAATAAAAAATATACAATCACCATAATATTACTATGCATTGGATATTTTATTGACTTTTATGATTTAACTATCTTTTCTGCAAGTTATGTAAGTGTATTTAGAGATCTATTTCATATTAATGATATAAATCAAATCCAGCGTCTTTATTTAAATATTTCTAGTATTTATACTGCAGGTATATTCTGTGGAGCTATATTATTTGGAATATTAGGCGATAAAATGGGACGTACAGCAATGATTAGATTTAGTATATTAATATATTCAATTGCTATGATTGCTAGTGTCTTTGCTACTTCAATACCACTTTTTACATTTCTGCGCTTTATTTCTGGGGTAGGACTTGCAACAGAATTTGCAACATCAAGTGTTCTTATTAATGAGCTACTCCCCACTCGAAAGGCATCGTATTACAGTTCTTTTCTATATTTTTGTGGGGTTTTAGGTGGAATTACTGCAACTTATTTGGGAGTTGTATCTTGGAAGCTAATGTATTTATTCGGTGGTTTTGCTGGAATAGCTGTTTATATATTGAGAAAAAAAATTTTTGAATCATCCATATTTTTAAACTTAGATTCAAATATTTCAAAGGGTAATATTTTACAAATTTTTACTAATTGGCAAAATACACTAAAATTTATCCGGCTTTTAATATTAATTGTCCCGTTTAATTTTTTGATTGTTATAATGTTTATTTATCCCAGATTTATGGATATACATGATGATTTAGCAATTTTAACCCGGGAGTTATTAACAGGTTTTTTTATTGGAAATTTAATTAGTACAATTGCTTGTAACTTTGTTGTAACCAAATTTAAAGATTTTAGGTCATTCTTATTATTGAATACTTTAGTATTTGCTATTATAATGCCTGTATATGCATATGTTAATAAAGAATTTTATTTACTATATGCCGTTGTGCTAGGGCTTTTAGGCGGTGGTCTTCCTACTATTTGGATTCAAGTGGTGGTTAGAAGTTATGGTACAAATATAAGAAGTACAGCAAGTAACGCACTATTTGCAACTGGTAGATTAACTGCAATTTTGTTTAATTCACTTATAAGTGGTTGGTTATTAATTCCACAAAACTTTAAATTTAATGTAATATATACTGTAGCTATAATTGTTATATTGGTATTAATTGCCATCTTTACTACAAAGAACAATTATGATAAAAATATGGAATATATAGAGAGTTAATTGTTATGAGAATTCTATTTGGGATTACTGGAAGTATTGCAGCAATAAAAACTATGGATTTGATTCATAAAGTAGTACAACTTGGACATGAGTGTAAAGTTATTATTACTAAAGACGGACTAAATTTTGTAACACCCATGGCATTATCTAGTATGGGAGTTGATGTATTTATTGATGATAATATTAATCAATATAAATTTAGTAACATAATGGAACACATTAATCTGGCTAAGTGGGCAGATAATATAATTGTTGTACCAGCAAGTGCCAATACTATTGCTAAATTAGCGCATGGTTTTTCAGATAATTTGTTAACCGCTACAATATTAGCAAGCCCTGCAAAGAAAATAATAGTACCAGCAATGAATCAGCAAATGTGGAAAACACAATCAACACAGTTAAATATAGAGATTCTAGATAAATTTGATTATCTAATATGGGGTCCTACATACGGTTTACAGGCATGCGGCGATGTTGATGTAGGAAGAATGATTGAAGTTGATGATGTAGTGGAAAAAATAAAGTTATTAAATATAAAAAATGATCGGTTAAAAAAGTTAAAAGACAAAAAAATAGTTATTACTGCAGGTGGTACAATTGAACCTATAGATCCAGTACGTTATATTACAAATCGAAGTTCTGGCAAAATGGGTTATGCATTAGCAAAAGTTGCTGTTTTTTATGGAGCACATGTTATCTTAATTAGCGGGCGGGTTGAAGTAGAAAAGCCGGAAGGGTTGGCTATGTTTTACTCGGTTGATACAGCAGAGGAAATGTTAAATGTAGCAAAGAAAGAAGCAGTAAATGCTGATGTATTTATTGGTTGTGCGGCAGTTTGTGATTACAAAGTGAAAGAAGTTAGTACACAAAAAATTAAAAAAGATGCTGAGGAATTTAACTTAGCATTAGTAAAAAACCCAGATGTTATAGCAACTATAAAAAAGAACTTTTCAAATTTATATACAGTGGGTTTTGCAGCAGAAACACAAAATTTAATTAATTACTCAATCAATAAATTAAAATCAAAAAATCTGGATTTAATAATTGCTAATGATATAACTGATAATGTATTTGGTAGTGAGTATAATCAAGTTACTATTATTGATAAAGAGTTAAAACAATTTGAACTTGAGGTATTGCCTAAAATATCAGTTGCAGAACAGATATTTGATAAAATAATTAAGGAAGCTTTTAAGTTATAAAATTTAGGGGATAGAAAGCAATATTGTGCTATATTAAAATTTTTTAGTATAATATTAAATCTAGAGAGTGACCTTTATACTTTTTTATCTGAATCGCCACTTTTTATAACTGGGTACTAATAAACTTGATACATAGGGAATAATTTTTAGGAAAGATAATTGACATGAAAAAAATTATAATTGGGTTATTATGTTCATTTAATTTTGCAATTGCTTGTACTTCATTTGGTGCTATAACTGAATCTGGCAGTATTATCGGTAAAAATAGAGATTTTATGTATAGCAAGCAAACTTTTGAATTAATTGAGCCATTGCGTCAGTTTGTAGCATGGTATGGCAACTCATATAATCATCAAAATCAATTTTATGCTTTAATGGCAGGAAATGATGTTAAATTTGGAGTTAACAAATATGGACTAACGGCAATTGAAGAAGATCCTCCTTTCCCTCAAGGTACATATTCACAAAGAAGATACATGCAGCCATATACTGGTTACGCTGAAGGAATGATTCTTTACGGTATTTTACAAAATTTTGCAACAGTTGATGAGATTATTCCATATATAAACAGAATTTTTAGTACCGCAGCTCCTAATTATTATCAAATAGCTGATGCTCATAAGATCTTAACGGTTGAGGTTGCTTATGGTAATTCAGATAATGACCCTGTTCGCAAATATGTTTATAGAATATTGAAAAAGAGGGGCGATTATTTTGCTCATACCAATACTTATTTGGAGCCACAATTCGAATCACTAAATAATATGTCAACAAATAAGTATGGGATAGCTGGCTCAAATAATAGATTAAATAAAATAGGCCAGTATATAAAGGCGGCTAACGGTAATTTTAATAATGCTTTTAGCTGGTATTTAGATACTAGATCTGATGTTAGGAATCCCAACGATAAAGACTTTTGTGAAAATACTAGCATTTTTAGATCAAATCTACAAAATTTAACTTCGATTAGATCGGATACCAAAACTAATAAAGTATATGGAACTGTTAGTAGTTTTATGGTTGAACATAAAGGCAATGAAGCAATTGTTCATGTTCGTATTTTAAATAGCATTGATAAATTAAAAAATGGAAATCAAAAAATAACTTATAAAGAACTAAATACCCCATTAAGTAAATTATTTGCTTCTAATCAATTAGAATATAGCTCACATACATTTATTCGTTCTTCACCTACTAATGGCAAATGTAAGTAATAATCTTTTAGGAGTATTATCATGAGTAGAATCCTATTGTATCTTATTATGGGATTTGGTATTGCAAATGCTTGGGGTATTGGGTCAAGCGTTGTATATAAAAGACCTGATAATTTTGTGAATGTAAAAGAAGTCATTCCACAAATGCAAATGGATATAAGATATTATACTAATCATAATTTTGTTGGCCGAAGGATAAATGGATATTTAGCTCCTGTATGCCTATTAACCAAACAATCAGCTAATGCTCTTAAGGTTGTAGAAGATAAATTATTAGCTATGGGGTTAACTTTGAAAGCCTATGATTGCTATCGACCGCAACGCGCTGTTGATGACTTTGTAAATTGGGCAAAACAACTTAATAATACTACAATGAAGGCTGAGTTTTATCCTACAGTTGATAAAAATGATTTATTTAAAGATGGGTATATTGCTTCTCCTTCAAGTCATAGTCGTGGTAGTACGCTAGATTTAACTATAGTGCCTGTTACTAGTTTGACACCTTTATTTGCTAAAGGGTCTAAATTAGTCAGCTGTACTGCGCCTTATAATAAACGATTTCCAGATAATGGTCTTGATTTTGGAACTGGGTTTGACTGCTTCAGTCCTGTAGCACATCCTGATTATCAAGATATATCTGCTCAGGCTAAAGCAAATAGACTATTGCTACAGTCTTTAATGAAGCAAGCTGGATTTAAACCATTAGATACTGAATGGTGGCATTTTACTTTAGTTAATGAACCATATCCAAATACATATTTTGATTTCCCGGTGCAGTAATAGTTTTTTATCAGCCGTGTATATTTACGCAGGTTGATTTAATACGCATTATTAAACCAAGCAGCGTCAAGAACTTCGCTTGAAGCACCATGTTTAGTTTGAGATACAAGTGAACTTAATATTATTCCAGCTAAGTAGTAAAGCTAATATTTGATCACTAATCTCCATTTACACGAAAATCAGGGAAAATTCTAAAAGGATATGCATATTCATAGTTCATCAAAGTTTATATTTACATCAGACTTTACCAAACTCTTAGGCATAAATCGTATTAAATTTAGCTTGGTTGCTTTTTCAATTAGGCTACTATAATTATTTGCTTCTAATTTTAGATATAATTGTTTATTAATTACGCCAGAAACTGTTTTAGGAGATATGGTTTTGTTTTCCAATTTTCCTAAAATTCTTGCAATATCTTTAGGTGATTTACCAAGACTAAGCAGATAAAGACCCTGTTCCTCTCTTTTAGAGAGTCTTACATATTGCATCTGATAATATGGTGTATTATTATTTATTCCAAGTTTATCGTCGAGTATATTTACCTTGTAGCTTTGTATTACACTTACAATATTATCCATTACTTCTAGTAACTTTTCCTGCGCTTTGCGTTCTGCTTGATAATTGGCATTTTCCAATTTTAATCTTTCCGCTTCTTTTTGTGCTGTAATATCAATTGTAGTCCCTATTACACCAATAACAACGCCATCTTTATCATATAAGGGAGCTTTAATGGATAAACCATGTAGTATTTCACCAGTGGTAAGATTATTTATTGTTTCTTCTTGAGACAGAACTTCCCCTGTTCGCATAACAAGTTCATTATGCTTTAAGATGTATTCTGCTACTTCTTTAGGATAAAAGTCGTATGGAGTATGACCAACTATCTGTTCTCTAACTCCACCTATCGCTTTTAAGCAGCTTTCGTTAATACCTAAAACCACACCATCCCTATCATGCCAATAAAAAAGCGCAGGACAAATAGGCGCCACCATCTCAAGGGCATCCAGTATAGTAAATTCCTTCAATTCTTTTGTTACATTATTATTTAGATAATATAGTATATGTCTTAAATTTTTTATTACTTCAATAACTTCTTTATTTTTATAACTTGCATAATAAAAATTTACTTCCTGAGGATCTTGAGGCTCATATTTAAAAGCCCTTTCCCTTTTTAAAGGAAATTGTACCTGAGTAAAAATAGATTTTACATATGGGTTATGCGTTGCACCAAAAATACTACATTTATTATCAAAACAATATTCAAATGCGAATAAAAACAAATGATGTAATACCTTTTTCTTTTCATAAGATCCCATTGCTGTGATTTTCCCCAGCTCTAAACCATTCTCTTTATGTAAAGAACCTATAATAACATTACTACTGGGATAACCCTCAATTTCAAATTTATTACGTTCATCAAGATTAGTTAATCTACCACAACCAACAAGGTTTTTACCATCAAAAGCTCCAAACCAAAGCGCTTTATCTGTAAATCTATCAATTAATAGATTCCTACCATTATGAGCTTCTACTCTTAAAGCAGATGGATTATCAGGCTCAAATTTCCATTGTATATGTCTAATATACGTGTCATACAACAACGCGCACGCATCTTCAATTAAATCTGGAGTATTTAAAATCTTAACTTTTATCATATTTATAAGCTCCAAGAAGTGGTAGGTAAAATTCTTGGTTTTTGCTCAAAAAAACCACGAATAATACCCGATTAATAAACTTTAAAAAATTGTAAAATATCTACTACTAAAATATGTATAATTTAGCATATAAAAATAGCACAAAAATTTTTATATACGCTAGGTAAACAGTGTCCTTAATTTACAAAGCTTTAGGAGAAATTAACCAATGCACACATTTACTCGGCACACTCACTCAATCGATATCATCTATAATAACCCTAATATTATAGCTTCTCTGGTGAATAAAAATGGAGATATTTTATACATCTCTGAAGCTATGCAAGAATTAGGCAAGAACAAAATAATACACTCAAAATCTAACATTATTTCCAAAAATAGAACCCTTGAGAACCTCAATAAGGTAGTAATTAAAAGTAAAAAAACCATAAAGTACATTTATGTTATGCAGATTAGTTCAACTGAATTTACTCTATTTAATTGTACTAAACAACCAGTATTTGAGAATCATCACACCAATCCTGCTGCTATATTAACTATTCAAGATCAGTTTAAAATAATTAACAAAGAGGACATGCCTAACAACACCTCCCTCCCAATACTTCATGAGATAGAAAGAGCTATACTACTCTGTGTTAATCTTAAGCTATCTCATGGAGAAATCTATCAATTTATTGCTAATCAATACAAGGAAAAACTTACATTTAGAGAGTTTAAAACGTATTGCGATATTTTAGAATTAATAAGTAAACATTAACATATCCCCTTAGGGCTCTGGCCTAAGGGGATTGCATAAATTAGGATATATACATGGAAAACATATCAAAAAAAATTTACAAAACTACTTATATTAATATTTCGAACTATTTTAATATTGTTAATATTCTTATTATGTTAGTTTGCTTAACTGCATGTGGTGGAGCAGGGGGTGGCGGTAGCAACGGGACACCATCACAACAGTCATCCTGGAATGTTATTAGTACTCAAGCTAATGGATATGGTCCTAATTGGGATATGAAACAGCTCGAAGCATCACAAAGCTTTCAAGATAACTTTATATTTGGAATCATAAATAATGGCTTTGGTATTATAGCCTATAATGCACCTTATAGCATTAGTAAGCCATCCTGGACTGATAGAAGCCCATCAAATTTTTATGACCAGTTTTCACAGCTCTCATGTTATCAGACCATTTGTGTTGGCAGTGGTATATATGCATATAATAGCTTAATGTTATATGATTTTACAGTAGGTCATTTTGTTAAATGGTACAACATTACACCCAGCAATTTGTCATCAGAATCATTTTCTGCAATTAGTACTGTTAATGAAAGTTCATTATACTTAGCCACTAGTTCAAAAAAAATTTATCATTGTGCTTTATCCTATATATTCGAATCATCTATACCTGGTTATATCTACACATCAGATTGCCAAGATATCACTTATGGTTATAATGGATCACAAGTTCAAGGAATTGCTGCTTCTAATAGCCCATCAGATTCTTCAGTTAATCTCATGACTGAAAGTGGAATTTGGCAATTACATGAAGGGATGAACCCTAGTTGGGATATATTACCCCAATCGCCAACTAAAGGCACAAAAATTATAATTGATTCACAAGGACAATTATTCTTAGCTAGTCCAAATGGTGGATATTATTATAATGGTAATAATTGGCAGCAGGTAATTAATAGGCCGCAAAGTAGTGTTACACTGTGTGATAGGGGTAATTTCTCTGGTAGTAATGAAAGAGTTTATTTTAGTGATGAATTTGAATCCAACAACTATGTGAATGTTTTTTTTCCTTCAACTGGTAATTTTGACGATATATCCTCTTATATAATTTCTCCTGATACTGGTGAAACGTTTAATACCGGAATCTATGGTTTAACAACTTCAAACGATTGCTATATTTATGGACTTAGTCAATATAATAATAAAGTTTATGTTGTTACACTTAAACACTAATTTAAAGAGAATATAGTATGAATTTTAATAATATTAAATGGTTCCTGCTATTTTTATTTGCTAATTTAACATTTGCTATTAATAATACTGCCTATGTTGAATTGTATAGTAATCTAGTAAAGGAGCAAAATTTATCACCAACGCCAACCATAGGGATAGAGCCAGGTACTGGATATTCATCTGATACACAAAATATTGCTCCTGCTTTGTGTTATGTTCCTTTGAAAGTGGCTAAGACATCTCAATCAAGTGATATTAAGTTTAGCCAATCAGTGAACTATAACACAATTATAGATAATTTTAATATCAAAAATTTTATAGATAGTGGTTATAGCAAGTTTGCAACAGATGGTATATTGGGGTATCTAAATAACATTAAAGCTAACGACTATTCTTTTTCAGTAAGTTACTATAATAAGGTTTCTGATTGGGTTAATGTCGATTACTCATTTAATAATTCACTTATACTAAATCAAGAAGGGAATGCTATTTATAGTAATGGCAATAATCCAATGTTTAGACTTATATGTGGTGATAAACTGATTGGTTCCTATGAAGAAGGAGCAGCTTTAATTGTTTCTTTAAAGATAAACTTTAATGATAAATTATCAAAAGATACTTTTAAAGCAAAATTTGGTGATGGTGCAAATGGATATACAGGAAATACAATCATAAATATGTCTAAAGTTGCTACACAAAATAATCTACGAGGTGATATAGAGCTTAGTGCATACCAAATAGGTGGAGACCCAAGCCAGTTATCCAAAGTATTACACAATAGTATAATTAAGTGTAATATAAATGATATTTCTGCATGTAAAGCTGCTGCTTCTAGTATAGATGCGTACGCTCAAAATAAATATTTGAATGATTCATTTCCAAATCAAATAAACTCACCAGATAAATTAGTACCGCTAGGTGGTATAGTGTTAAGTGCTGATGTTTCTAATATCGGATTAAAATTAGCACCATCATATGTCACTTCAGAAGTACAAGATGCCAGAAACTATCTAATAAGTCAAAATGACAAGCTTATAAAATATCGCGATGGGTTTAAATATATTCTTGATGATTATCCAGTACCGTTATATTTTGAATTTAGGAGTGAGTTAACAAAAACGCAATCAGATTCTGAAACTAACTTAAATATACTCCATGCAAAATCTCCAATTGATTGCTGGAAGTTTCCGAATAGATGTGTTAATATAAAAAATGATATTCAAAATAGCCTACCACCAATTAATATACCAACAAACTATTGGCTGTTATCACAGATTCTAGTAACAAAGTATGGAATAAAAGGTATATTTTGGCCAGATGGTGCTGGAGCTCTTCCATCTCCTGGCTTTTTAGGCATAGCTCATTATCAAGAATATCTGCCTCCAGACCAAAGGACTGGGTTTTACCTAATAAATTCAAAAGATGCCTCATTAATTCTCGGCTCTAGAATCCGCACAGACCCATCAGATGATGGTTTCTCTGCTAGTGGTGAATTCCACGACGGAGGTGATTGCCCTTACAACGCTGGATACTCCATTAATAAACAAAGAATAACGTTTGGCCGCGGCGGTTGCAGCAATGGCACTACACAAACTTACGTGACAGAGTTTAAACAAAATCCATATTATGTAGATGTTGATTAACATTAAAGTCTACCTGAAAGTTGTTGGCAGTAAATTTTTAGAGAACTAAGTATAAATCGTTAATGATGTGTATATTTAATATAAGCGAATGATAATATTTATGCAACATTTTTGTTGGTTGACAAGATTCATGTTTATAGTGTTAAATAATATACTTTGACTAACAATGGTAGATTATTATTTTATAACGGTGTATAATATGGGTATAATTGATAGATTCCATAAAATACCAAATGATGTTATGAAGTCTGTAGCTGATCAAATAAAGTTACTTTCATGGGCAGTAGGTGGTATTAATGGATACTTTAGACATACTCTTGGTGAGATACTTGGAGTTATATTTATTATAGTAACATGGGGATTTTTGCAATTTTTTGCTCACTATTTACTATATAATGTTAAATGTCAAAATAATTTAGAGGATCAATAAAATGACTGCTATGCAATTGATTTTATTTAATGCAATAATAATTGGAGGGGTGGGTATTTTAGTATATTTAATGACCCATAATCGCAAAAAAAAGCATAATCACCCTTTAAAACAACATTGAGAATGACTGTTTTTCGTTAATATTGTTAAATAGCATTTTTGTTTATGGATGTATCTTAGTTAAGTAAAAATTTAAAATATTGCCATTTGGAATAAAAATTCTAAGCCCACATAGGTGGGCTTTTTTTAATACATTAGGAATATATACAAGATTTTATTTTAGACTATGCTTACTTATTAAATGAAGTTAGTATTAGTTAATGAGGATTATATGAGTAATATTTTTATAATAGCGATAAAAATTAATCTAGACTTTAAATTTGAGCAATATATGTATCTATTTGATAATAAAACACAAGAACATATATTAAAGTTCCAATTTCGTAAAGATCGAGCGATTGCTTTTTGTTCTGCCTTATTAAAATATTATTATTTACGTAATTATTTAAATTGTGATAAAGCTGAAATTCTTGAAGATCATTACCATCGCCCATTTTTATCAGGTCTATCGGATACGGTTGATTTTAATATATCACATAGTGGTGAATATGTGGTTATGATTATAGGAAAAAATGTAAAAGTTGGAATTGATATTGAACTGTTTGATACCAAAATGGATGTGTTAAATTTAGCACCAACAGTATTTAGTAAATCAGAATGTAAATTAATTGTAGATAATTCTAAATTTTTTATTCTATGGACAAAGAAAGAGGCAATGTTAAAATGCATTGGTCATGGGTTCTTAGAGGATACTTATTTAAATACTAGTTTAAACTGCGAAGCCTATCAACAGTACCAAGGATATCAACTATATACTCAGAAATCTGAAAAGTGCTACCTTTCAGTTTGTGTTAAAGATAAAAATCCTGATTAATTATCAGTAGCTATGAAACTGACATTTTTGAACAATTTATGGTAGAATCCTCCTTGTAAATTCATTTCATAACCAAAACTTTTATATAATTAATATTCAGTGAGGTTGTTCTAAATCTGGCTCAGTGATTAAATGGGGTAAATTCTATGCGTATAGCTATTTCTGGCACTCACTATATTGGTAAAAGTACACTTATTGAAGATTTTATTAAAAAGTATCCACATTATAAGTATGAATTTGAGCCATATTATCAATTACAAGATGAAGGAATAATGGAGTTATCCTTAGAACCTAGCTTCGAAAGTTTTTTAGCGCAATTAGATTATAGCATTAATCAGCTAAATGAATACGCAGGTGAACAAAATATCATTTTTGATAGATGTCCAGTTGATTTCTTAGCTTATGCAATGTACACTCTAGATCAAGATTTTATCGATGTTAATGATAGTGAAGTTTCTGAACGGTTACCTGATGTAAAGAATGCTTTAAATAAGTTGGATTTGATTGTGTTTTTGCCGATCACAGATGAAAATCAAATTAAATATGCCGAAGAAAATCCTCATTATCGTAATGCTGTCGATGAATATTTTAAGAAAATATATCGAGATGATATCTGTGAAATATATCCAAGAAATGGTTATCCAGAGATTGTTGAATTATGGGGTGATCGTTTAACTAGATTAAAAAAGTTAGAAAGTTATATTAAATAAATTATTTTTTAGTCTGCAATTGTGCTTAAATAGTAATTATGAATTTAGTATTAATATTATCTTAAGGGGGAAATATGAGTAAACAAGTAATACATACAGAAAATGCACCTCAAGCAATCGGATGCTATTCACAGGCGGTAAGAGCTGGTAATACTGTATATTTTTCTGGGCAAATAGGACTTAATCCTACAACTATGGAATTAGTTGATGGTTTTGAACCCCAGACCCATCAGGTATTTAAAAATCTATCAGCGGTGGCTAATGCCTGTGGTGGTAGCTTATCTCAAATAGTTAAATTAAACATTTTCCTTACTGATATGAATAATTTTGCGATTGTAAATAAGATTATGGCAGAGTATTTTAGTGAACCATATCCAGCACGAGCAGCAATTGGAGTTAAAGAGTTACCTAAAGGCTCACTCGTTGAAGCTGATGGAATTATGGTACTTGATTAGATGAATATATTAGCTATAGATACCTCTAGTGAATATTTATCAATTGGACTACAATATCAAAATAAGCGATCATATATATTAGAAAAGGTTGGTAACAAGCAATCTGATTTTATTATTCCTAAGATTCAAGTATTATTAAAAGAATGTGGTGCTACAATAGATAAGGTCGATGTAATTGCATACAATCAAGGGCCTGGATCATTTACTGGATTACGAATTGGTTTATCTGTTGCAATTGGTATGGCATATCCTGGTAATACAAAGTTAATACCTATACCAGGTTTTGCCATATATGCTCAAAGTATAAAAAATTTGGTTCAAGATAAAAATATATTGATTGCTATTGATGCAAGATTGAATCAAACATATTTTGCTGGAATTGATACTACCAAATTTGAATATTTTATTAATCCGCAGGTGATTAATCCAAATGATATTGATATCCCAAATGATAATTTAGTGTGTGTCGGCAGCGGTTTTAAACAATACTATTCATTATTACCAGAAAAAGTAAAAAAATTAGAATTTATAGATGCTGAGTATCCCAATGCATTAAATATGATTCAGCTGGTGGAGAAGGGGTGCTATGCTAAAATTAGTGTATATGAAGCAGATCTATTATATCTAAGAAATAAAGTTGCTTTAAATCTGGAAGAACAAAAACAATCTCGATCAAAATGATTGAATTATTAAAATATGAAGAAATAGGGTTATGCAGATGAAATTTATATTTATTTTAATTACTTTATTTCTATCGCAAATAGTGGTTGCAAAAAACCGATCAGGAATCGATAAATATTTTGAGGATTATCAAGGATGTTTTATTTTATACAATCTCAATACTAATAAAATAATTACTAAGTATAATGAAAAACGTTGTGCAAAACGAATATCTCCAGATTCAACATTTAAAATTGCACTTTCATTAATGGCTTTTGATCAGCGTGTTATTAATGAAAGTAGCGTGTTTAAGTGGGATGGTAAAAATAAGGGGATGAGTCAATGGAACCATAACCAAACACCAAAAACGTGGTTACAATATTCTGTGGTATGGGTCTCACGAGAGATTACTCCACAACTTGGTATGCTAAAGATTAAGGATTACTTACAGAAGTTTAATTATGGTAACCAAGATTTTTCGGGTGATCCGGGTAAAAATAATGGTCTAGAGCATGCATGGTTAAGTAGCAGCTTACAAATCTCGGCTAATGAACAATTATACTTTTTACGACAGATGTTAAATAAACAATTGCCAATTTCTTCTTCTGCGATACATTCTACAATGAATAATCTATACATAGGTAAGTTATCTAATGGTTGGAGTTTGTATGGTAAAACTGGAAGTGGATGGAAAGATACAGATAATTATAAATATGTAACTATAGATGGATGGTTTGAAGGCTTTGTAATAAAAGGCAAACAAAAATATATATTTGTAACAAACATTTCCGAGGAAAAGCTAGCTAAAGAAGCAAAGCCAATTGGTGCTAGTATTACCAAAGATAAGATTACAATCCCATTGCTTATACAGCTTTTAAAATAGTTATAAAGTATCGCTTATATCTTAATATTTGGTACAATAGGCACTTATTTAAAAAATTATAAATATTGTGAAACATAACTATGGAAAGAAAATTTTTACCATTCGCATTGCCTGATATCGGCGATGAAGAGATTAATGAAGTTGTAGAAACACTAAAATCTGGTTGGGTAACGACTGGTCCTAAAACTAAAGAATTTGAAGAGCAGTTTGCTAAGTTTATTGGAGGTGATGTAGAGGCTATCTCAGTTAACTCCGCTACGTCTGGGTTACATTTGGCGCTTGAAGCTTGTGGAATTCAGCCTGGGGATGAGGTTATCACTACCACAATAACTTTCACAGCTACTGCAGAAACTATACGTTATCTAGGGGCAAACCCAGTATTTGTTGATATAGACCCGAAGACTTTGAATATAGATATAAAAGCAATTGAACAAAAAATCACAGCTAAAACCAAAGCCATAGTTCCGGTTCATATTGCTGGATTACCTTGTGATATGGATGCAATTCTTGCAATTGCAGGAAAATATAATCTAAAAGTAATTGAAGATGCAGCACATGCATTACCTAGTAAAATAAATAATACCTTAATTGGAAGACATAATTCTGATGCGATTGTGTATAGTTTTTACGCAACAAAAACCATTACCACTGGAGAAGGTGGAATGATAGTTACTAAAAACAAAGATGTTGCTAATCGTTGTAAGATTATGAGGTTGCATGGTATTAGCCGGGATGCTTTTGATAGATATGTGTCTACAAAGCCATCATGGTATTATGAAGTAGTTGCTCCAGGATTTAAATATAATTTGACTGATATAGCAAGTAGTTTAGGAATTTGTCAACTAAGAAAAGCTGATAAGTTTTATCAGCGTCGCTTATCTATGGCACGAAGATATTTAAGTGAATTGCAAGATTTACCGATCATATTACCGCCAGATGTTAATAACATAGCAACCGATATTCATTCATGGCATCTTTTTATTATTCAGCTTAAAAAAGAAGCAGGTATTATGCGGGATGATTTTATTAAAAAGATGAGCGAATCTAAAATTGGAACTAGTGTACATTTTATTCCACTTCATATGCAGCCTTATTGGAAGTCAGAGTATAAACTAGATAATAAAGATTTTCCTAATGCAACTTCTTATTATGAAAATGCTGTAAGTCTACCAATTTATACCAAAATGACTGATGATGATCAAACTTACGTTATAGAAGTTATTCGGAAAATTTTAAAAAGTGAATAATAAGAGAGTTTTTGATATCATCTGCTCAGGGTGTGGTTTAGTGATTTTATCACCTCTGTTTGTTATAATTGGTTTGATAATAAAATTCACTTCACCAGGTAGCATATTTTTTAGACAGCAAAGAGTTGGATTAAACGGCAAGCTATTTTATATGCATAAATTTCGTACTATGATAGCTGATGCCGAAAAAAAAGGCCCTAAAATTACAATTGGACGAGACAGTCGCATTACTAGAATTGGTTATATATTGAGAAAGACCAAACTAGATGAGTTACCTCAGTTAATAGATGTTTTTATAGGAAATATGTCTTTAGTTGGTCCAAGGCCAGAAGTTCCTGAGTATGTTGCATTATATCCACAAGATATTAAAGATATTGTTTTATCTGTAAGGCCAGGTATAACAGAGTGGGCTTCTTTAGAAATGCTTGATGAGAGTGATATTTTAGCAGAATCATCCAATCCGAAGGAAACTTATGTTAAGGTCATTATGCCGAAAAAATTAGAATATGCAGTAAATTATGTACAAAAGCATACGTTTTTATCTGATATGAAAATTATTGTAGCAACTATTATCAAAATTATTAAAAGATAAGTGTAACTGCTCATCCTACATCTGCAATAACTGCGTCATACGCTATAAGTCGCAATGCTCATGTATTACATGTACATTACGCTTGCTTGGTTATAGCTATTCCTTGTTCTTGCAGCGCATGTTGGCATTTACAGTCTGAATGACTGCAGATAAGTATCTATTATAAAATCGGATTATTGCGAAAAGTAAAGAACATATAAAATCAGGAAACCTCTGCACATTAAGAGCGAATATGTGGTATAATAACATATTGATATATATGAATATATTGTGTTTTTGCAGAGGTTGAGATGTCGTTTTTAAATTATGCCCTAGATCAAATGATAGATTCGGATAATCTCCTGGTAAAGTTAAACCATCTGGTTAATTGGGACGAACTA
>JBKDHQ010000059.1:0-2967 GCA_046336365.1 Neisseriaceae bacterium | reverse complement strand
CATCAGTTACATTAGCTGGAGTAATTGCTATTTTATTAATTAAGCCACTTTGCATATCGACTGAAGTATGTTGCTTATAACCATACCAGTATTTGTTCTTACCTTTAGCACCTATTCTTGCCTGTTTATCATGAGCTATTTTAGGTAAAGTTTCATTATTGAGTTTTTCATATTTTAAAGCTAGTGCTTTATCTCTTTCTTCCCAAATCCTAGCTTTAGCTATCAAGTGAGCACTATCTACGAAAGTAAATACTTCGCTCATTAAGCCTTGGCTTTGCAACTGAACCTTTAAATCAGCAAATATCTCAGATAATAATTGGGTGCCAATCCTTTTTCTAACTTTAGTAAATACACTATATTCTGGAGTTGCTTCTGTTAAATCAAAGCCGCAAAACCATTTGGCTGCAGTATTCTCTGCTAAATATCTACCTAAATCTCTATCACTTAGGTTTTCCATGAATTGCAATAATAAACACTTGAATAAGCGTAGTATGCCATAGCCTTCATTATTATTGTCTTTCTTTAGTTTGCCTAACAACTTCTCTGCATTGGCAAATGACCATATCTTTACACCTGACTTTGTCACTTTTTGCCCCTAAAATTTCATAATATACTGAGATATATGTATTTATTTTTTATGGGCACTACATTATTTTAATTTAGATTGTTATGTGTAAATGTTTTGTGGCTATTCTAAGGTAGGTATACTGAGGCATTAAGTGAACGCTCAATATCAAAAGCCTTATAAATACATCTAGCATTATTTGACATACTGCTTGGCATTCGATATTTATCTTTAGTAACTTTGTGAACATGAATTGATGCCTGAACCTTCATCAATACATCTAGTACATCCTGTACCGAGAACTTAATTTGAGTAACTTCTACTTTATATTGAATATACTTTAATACTGCAAATGACATATAGCAAATTGCAATATGTGACTCTATTCGTTCAGATGTCCAATGGTAAATTGGGCGCATCTTTAGATCTGTTTTATTAATTCTAAATGCTTCTTCTATATGCCACAGACTATGATATTTAGCTAGTAGCTCTTTAGCATGCTTATCTTTAATATTAGTGATAATGCCATGCATACCATCCCACATTGCATCTTTATTAACTTTAGCTTCATCAATACTGGTATTTCCTGCTTCTACCTTGACATACTTTTTAGCACCATTTTTTATTAATTTACTCGCATTGCCGGTTTTAGGTTCAATTGCATCTAGTATTTGCTTACGCTTATTCCTATCATTCCTAGCCCTAGATGGTGTATACGTCGTTATTAATCTTTGATTGTTTAATTCAAATTCTCCAATCCAGGATATACTATTATTATTAAAGTCTAGTCGGTAATTATTCTCATCTAAAATATCATCTTGTACCTTTTGTGGTAATCGACGAAGTTTAGCAGCAATAACATAGCTATAGCCATTGGCATCCATTAGCTGCAGATTATCTTTACTAAACATAGCCCTATCGCCAACAAAGGTGACATTTTTAATATTAAATAGAGACTTCCAACTATTTATGCTGGCAACAAGTGTTTTTACTTCCGCCTCATTACCTTTAAATAATTCATAACCAATTGGCATACCATGCTCATTAGTTGCCAATGCTAGTACTACTTGTGTAGTATTGAATCTAAAATTCTTGCTATAGCCAAACTCTCTAAATTCATCTGCCTCGATTGATTCAAAGTGCAGTGTGGTTACATCAAACAGTACTACATCACAATCTGGCATTAATGATTGGGTTTTAGCACAGGTTATTTGCTTTATCTTATTAATCTTCGGGTGAATTTGGTCCATTAAGCGATATAACCTATTCAGATCGTAGTCTTTATCAAATTGCTCAAATAATACTTTGCACAACTTATGTTTACTATATGGAAATACCAACCTAGCTAATACTAAATCCTTGAGTAATTGATTAGCACCTCTTGGTAATAATTTACCATACCCGATTTCCTCATATGCCTTGCCAGCTATTTCATCTACACCTTCTACTATACGTTTCTCTTCAACTATATCGTCTAAGCTAACCTGACTGGTAGGTAATATATCTTTTATTTCTTTGCGAGGCTTACGACCTTTGCTATTAGTTGGTAAATCACTAAATAATTCTAACTGATTTTTACGCTCTTGCTCCAAAGCAGCTAATTTATCTTCTGCTACACGCTTAATTGCTCCGAGCATCATAGTGTCATTAGCATCTACAGTACCAATGTGTTTGACAATTTTTTGCGATACCGTATTTCCAATACGTACTGATTCAACAATTTGAATTGTTAATTTATTATTGGATTTCTGTTTTACTCGAATATACATCATCTAATCTTTAACATTTTTCTCAGATAGAATTTTACCATATCTAAATCAAATATATCAACTATTATTTTATATGGGGCACTACATTTCTCACTTCTTACCATATAATTAAAAAACCCCTTGATAACTCTAGGGGGAATTTCTAAATAATTGATGATTTTAATTAGATTTTGACAAAGTCAGGTAAAATATTCATTATGGCTACTCCTTTTATTTAAATACATACTGAAATATTGGCATTATATGAAAAATACAATCAAATGTCTACAATAATTTTTAATGATAATATTTAGATGCACATTATCAAATAACTCGGATAGAAAATATTATTATTTTAAAGAGAGAAGTGTTTTGTAAACTTATAATATTGTATGTTCGCTAAATTTACGAGTTGCCCGAATTATATGAGCATAATTTTGCACAAAGAGATAAGTATGTGCGTTATTTAGAAATTGCCAAAATTAATTTTCTAGCTTTATTCTATTTAGTAGATTATGGGGCTGTTGAATTCTGAAATTTCACTAATTTTATGAGCCAAAAATCCGAATGCTCTTAAAAATTAAGAATTTTTTAAGAAATCTAGCCCAAACCTTTCATGTTTTTGCCATTTTTACTGTTGAAATCCGAAATTTG
>JBKDHQ010000058.1:0-1960 GCA_046336365.1 Neisseriaceae bacterium | reverse complement strand
GAAATATCTGGGTGGTAAACAGTTACAGCCACCAATCTATATTGCTTAACTTTATAGAAAATTATATTGCTAATCAAAATAAAAGTTTTTTATCGACGCTCTGAGGCCGATGATAGAAGGTCAACTGCTTTTTTTAGGTTTATGGTTTGTTGTGTCATAATACTATCTCCTCTAAGTTAAATTTATTTATAGCCCAGCTAGGTAATCCAATCTCCTGCACCTTATCATCATATCCAGGCCATTTTCCTGTTTGGATACAATGGTTATACAAATTTAGTAATCTACGGTTTTCTTTTAACCCAATTTCTAACATTTCTTCATTACCAGCTAGGAAGCTACATTCAAATGGTGCTGTTTTTTCTACTGCTATAAATATAAATGTTGGATAATCTAGAGTTTGATATATGGTTTTAACTGCTTTACAATAATATGCAAGTTGATTATAATAGCCAAAAGTGTAGATTGATTTAGCGAACTCGCTAGGTTCGGCATTAATGGTGGTTTTTAGATCAATAATTAATCCATTTGGAAATTGCTCACATGGTTCTATAAAGTAACCTAGCTTTGCTTTACATTTTATCCCAGTGTTAGTATCAGTCCAATATAATTCATGTTCAGGTAAACCATTATTCAGTAATATTCGAGAGATTTTTTTGTTTAATACAGCATCCCGAATACGTTTAACTGTCACCATGTCATCAGCAGATATAACCGTTTTATTACCAATATCTGCCTCAAATTCCGCAAATACAAGGTTACCTTCTTTAGTGCGCCTATCAATATTTGGTTCTACAATATAATTATTAATAAATGATTGGTGTTCAAATAAGCACATACGTGCTGCCTTGCCAAAGTGCATGGCATAAGTTTCAGTATCTTGGTAATATTTTGATGATAAATGTTTTTCCCAAAAATGCTTAGGTGATTTTTTTAAATCCTTGAGTTTGCTCTGAGACATAGCTGGGTTGTCATAATAATTAGTCATAATAGCTCCAACATAGTAAACGAAGAATGAATATATAGTCTTATCAATATATAATTTTAAAAATAATCCATATTTAATATTAATGCCACAATCACAAAATAATATCTTAAATATTACTATTTAAGGTAAATATAGTTATAACTTTAAAAATACATATAGATTAAATTATTATATTAAAAATGTACTAAGAATTTTTATATAGTGCCTAGATCAATTTGAATACAAGCATGTATGAGAATTTTTTATTCCACGGCATTATTATATCTAATAAGATATTAAATTGTCAAGAATGAATATGATTTTTAATTTGTGATTTGCAGATGAGCCTCGTTTTTATTTATTAATAAATAGAGACGGTGGAATGTGATTGATTAAATTTAATTCAATCATACGGTTTTTTAGCTCAAACATATTATGAACATTGAATTTTTTATATAGAGATTTTTGAACCGTGCTTGCAATAGTTGTTGGTGCTATTTTCTTACAATATCTATCTGATAATATAGTTGCAATTTCTTTGTAAGATTTTCCTCGTGAAATTAAATATAATATCTCCTTTTCTCTCTCTTTAAGATTAATTGTTGGATAAGCAAAGTATTTGTTTTTATTCAATGTAAGATTTAATAATATTGACTTTTCAAATTCATCTACGGTACCTTGAAGTATTAAAAAATAGCCAAATAAGCCATTGTTATTAATTATTGGATGAATTTCAAGTAATAATAAATAATCAGGGTTTATCTCATTTGAAAATACAACAATCTCACTCAACTTATTTAAACTATGTTGATTTCTTGCTAAATAGTCTGTTAAGTTATCAACTATATTATTTTCTTTTATCCTAGAAAAATCAGTTGAAATTTGAGATAATAACGTAATAATAATTATTATAAATGGATAAGGTATGAAATTGAAACCTAAAGCTATTCACCCAAAAGGTGAGCTATCAGAATGTGACTTAGCTAAAGAGTTAGT
>JBKDHQ010000057.1:0-1144 GCA_046336365.1 Neisseriaceae bacterium | reverse complement strand
CGGTGACAAAACCTTTTAACTCACTGTAGGAGCCAATATGCAAGCAAGCCAACTCAAAGATATTGTATCACTATTTAAGGATTGTGGTTTTAAAAACACAAAATTACTAGCACAAATAATATTTATCATAATAAGTATTGGTCATGTTGGACTGTATAAGATTGCCTGTAAAATCAATAGTAAAGCGAATAAACATGATAGTAAAGAACGTTCAATACGTAGACTTTTAGATAAACCAATATGTGCAGAAATCTATGCAAGATTTATCGACATGATATTCAAATTTAGTGCAACCTCATATGAATTTGCTATGGACAGAACTAATTGGAAATTAGGCAAGACAGCAGTAAACTTATTTATTTTGAGTTTTAATTGGTGTGGTGTTGCAATTCCATTATATTGGATATTCCTTGACAATAAGGGTGGCAACAGTGATAGCGATGATAGAAAATCATTAGTCTCTTGGTTTACAAAACTGTATGGTGCAAACAGAATATTAAATTTATTTGCAGACAGAGAATTTCCATCAATAGAGTTCATCCGTTTCTTGTTAGCAGAGCAAGTTAATTTCATTTTCCGCATTAAGGATAACATTCTAGCCACTGATAAAGTTAAAGGCAAATTAAGCACCAAGAAATTAAGCCGCTTATTTAGAGAACTCTCTAATGGCAACTACAAAGCAGAACACCACATCAGAAAACTATTGGACAACCGAGTTTATGTTTCAGCCAAACGTAATATGGATGGAGAACTAATTGTACTTATATCAAATCAATTTCATAAAGATCCTTTTGCCTTATATTCTCATAGATGGCATATTGAATGTATGTTCAATAAAATGAAGACCAAAGGTTTCAATCTTGAAAGTACACATATAACTAAAGCGAATAGAATTGTAACTTTATTTGCAGTGATCTCTTTATCATATTGTTATTGTTGTCTTATTGGGGAACTGAAAAATTCCATCAAACCTATAAAAGAAAAATATATCAATAATGTCAAATATAAAACACAGTCTATCTTTAGGTGTGGATTTGATATGATGCAGTACCTAATAAATCTTGCTTTTGCATGTGGTGATTCAATACTTAGAACTCAATTATTTAATTTACTCACGGGACAGCCAATAAAATCAAGCTCTAAG
>JBKDHQ010000056.1:0-991 GCA_046336365.1 Neisseriaceae bacterium | reverse complement strand
AAATAATAGGGATTGGGCTAGTATACTTTATGAAAATTTACTTAAATTTAACAAAAAATCAGATTTTAAAAAATTTTAGCTTAGAAAATTTAGTATATTTTTGTAATTAGAAGATTATAACCTATATTGCAGAAGTTTCTTAGTAATAATAGAAATACTACAAATCCAATTAAGCTACAAAATGCCCTAATTGAATATTACTCCAACAATAAGCTAAAAAAATTAACTAAACGTATATTTGATGTCGTCAGTAATTATCATGAAGCAGAATTTGACCCACAAGTAGATAAATTGCATACAGATAGCGTTGATAAAAAAGTGGCTGATATTGAAAGTAGTCAACCATACCAAAGTTACACCGAGCAACTACAATTCATGAACTATACAGTCATTAAAAACTTGCGTGATGATTTTATCTACTTCATTATGCTGTCCCTTTTAATGCAGGAACTATTTAATACACCCAAGCAAGTAGAAAATCAAATTATTGGTGACGCAGTAAATAAAATTAATGAACGTATTGAAATTATATCGAGTGACCAGGTTATTAAAATTACGCAAGGACTAACTATAGCTAAATGTAAAGCATTAGGATTAAATCAATATAGGTGGCAAACTATGGAAGATGATCGAGTGCGTCCAACTCATGCAGCTAATAATCAAAAGGTCTTTGATTGGGATAATCCACCAGCAAAAACTGGACATCCTGGTACTGAGATTAACTGTAGATGTAAACCCATAATTATTGTTAATAACAACACGCGTGTTGATATGGCTAATTTACTTGATTTAGTCTAATAAAAGCCAGAATTACCGTTAGAAACTGATGCATAAGAAGTAATTAACTATAATGGGGCTGTTGAAAACGGAAAATATCAAAAACATTTAAAAAATCCCCAGAAAGAATAATGTTAAGAAATCATTTGGTGTAAAATAACTATTATAAATGTTGAATTTACAGAGGTTTGCTATGTATCAAATGAATTTTGTA
>JBKDHQ010000055.1:0-9054 GCA_046336365.1 Neisseriaceae bacterium | reverse complement strand
AAATAATAGGGATTGGGCTAGTATACTTTATGAAAATTTACTTAAATTTAACAAAAAATCAGATTTTAAAAAATTTTAGCTTAGAAAATTTAGTATATTTTTGTAATTAGAAGATTATAACCTATATTGCAGAAGTTTCTATATATATTAATATCAGTACCTAATGTTTTTTTATGCTTTATATATTGAAACTTAGAAGTAAACATAAATTTTTTAAATTGCACTTGGGTTTAAAGTTTAGAGATAATATTATTATAAATAGTTTAAACAGGGAGAATAGAATGGAATGTAGAATATTAAGAGTGGCATTTTTTGTTATAATTGGCTACTTACTAGCATCTTGTGGGGTGGGTAGCAGTAATTCCACCAGTACAAAACCATTGGCAAATAATTTTATCATAGTAGGCGATCAAGGTACTATAGCTAACTATAACGCTGCTTCGAATCAGATTACTGATATGACTGAGTCAACAGAATCAACTTATTTTAAGGCGGTTGCATATGATGGGAATAACCTTGTTGTTGCAGGTACTAATCGTATAACTACTTTTAATCTAAAAAATGGCGTATTAAGCTTTGTTGGCTATCCTGTCATAGGAATACCTTGTTATAGTGCAATGTATCATGATGGTAGATTTATTGTCGGTGGGGGATTATTTGCCGCAATGATTCTCAGTTCAATTGATGGAGGTGAATCCTTTACAAGAGATAATCCTACAAGTTGGTCTTCTTCGTTCGGTTCTTTTAACGCAATGACGTATGGTGGTGGCAAATTTATTGCAGTTGGTCCTGGCGCAGGTGGGCGTAACATAATTGCAACTTCAATAGATGGTGAATCCTGGAATAATGGATATGGACTTGATTATAACTCTCTGAATGGGGTGGCATATGGTAATGGTAAATTTGTTGTAGTTGGTTCTGGTGGTGAAATAATAACTTCGACAAACGGAGAATCTTGGATAAAATCCCCTGCACCAAATGGGAGCATTGATTTGTTCGGAGTAATATATGGAAATAATAAGTTTGTATCAGTAGGTAATAGTGGTACATTATTAGTTTCTACTGACGGTATATTATGGAAAACAGAATCATCTGGAACTACACATACCTTACATGCAATAGCATATGGTAATAATCATTTCGTTGCAGTTGGTGACAATGGTACAATAATTAAATCTATAGATGGTGAATCATGGAATGTATTACCCTTAATGAAGGGTGGAAAGAATAATTATGGTATTACCTACATTGGTTCTAACTAGATATGAGATGTATACAATAACTTTCTAAATTCGTAAACTTAATTATGATACTTTTGTAACATAACTAATTTTCTATTTTTATAACTTTAGCACCTTTTACAAAGATGCTAAAGTTATTTCCTATTTCAGCTTGCTTGTTAATATTCAAAAGTTTCTAATATGTTACAATAATTGTCTGAACCTATTATATATAACAAAGTGTGCTTTGAAATTTGTAAATAATCCATAAAAAGATAGTTTTTTATTGAGGTAAGTAAATACAATGCAGAAATTTAAATTTAATAATTTATATAATATAGTTGAATATAATGCAAAAATTGCACCAAAAAAAATAATTATCTTTGAAGAAGAGTTAAAAATAAATAATAATGAGTTTAAATTAAGAGTTGATAAAGTAGCAGAATTTTTATTAAGCTTAGGAGTTAAATTCAATAATAAAATAGCTCTAGTAATGTCAAACTCTTGGCAGTTTATAGTAAACATTTTTGCAATTAGCAAAATAGGTGCAGTTGTAGTACCAATTAATAATTTTTTTAAAACAGATGAAATAGCGTACATTTTAAATGATTCGCAAGCGGAACTGCTTTTTTCTTCTGATAAATTTGCAAGTGAAACCAAGGATTTATTAGCAAAGACAAATGTAAAAAAAATTGTTTGGCTAGGAAAATGCCCAATTGAAAATGAAGCTAATATAAGTTATTCTAAAGTTTTAGAGAATCAGTATTTTATCAGCAAAGCGCATGGTTCTCAGTTAGAGGACACAGCATTTATATTATACACCTCAGGAACTACAGGAAAGCCTAAAGGTGCAGAAATATCATTTAAGAATATATTTTCAAACTGTGAGGGAAGTAAAAAGCTTATGGGCATTAGTGATAAAGAAGCAAAAATGATTTGCTATTTACCAATGTTTCATGCTTTTACTTTGACAGCAACGGTTATATTACCTATTTATACAAATAGTGGACTAGTTGTAATTCGATCAATTAATTCGAAAAGTGATTTCAAAAAAGTATTAACTCAGTTACTCCTTAAAAGGTGTAAGTATTTTACTGGAGTTCCTGATATTTTTAGCGCTATGGCTAAAGCTAAACTACCATGGTATTTTCATTGGTTTCACAATGTTAAAGGCTTTATTTCTGGTGGGGCGCCTTTATCAGATGAAGTTGCAAATAGGTTTAAAAATTCATTTAAGCGTGGGGCATTATTGCAAGGATATGGAATTACTGAATGTTCTCCAATTGTAGCTTGTTGCTCTCCTACAGAAAATAGGGCTGGAACAGTCGGGCGTCCGCTACTGGATTATCAAGTAAAGATTTTTGATGAAAATATGCAAGAGGTACCTTTAAGTGAAGTAGGAGAAATATGCGTTAAAGGTGACTGCGTAATGAAAGGGTATTATAATCGTCCTGATGATACTGCTTTATCAATTGTTAATGGGTGGTTTAGAACTGGAGATATTGGACGTGTTGATAAAGATGGTTATATTTATATTGTTGATAGAAAAAAAGATTTAATTATACATAAAGGTATGAATATTTATCCCCGTGAGATTGAAGAAGTATTATATACAAATAGCAAAGTAAGTGTTTGCGCAGTAATTGGTGTTACTGATGCTAGTGGTAGCGAAGTTCCTATTGTATATGTAGAATTAGCTGAAGGTGAAACAGCTACTGAATCTGAGATTAAAGAATTTCTAAAACCACATATGGCTTTGTTTAAATTGCCTAGAAGAGTATATTTTTTAGATAAACTACCTAGAAATGCAACAGGTAAAATTTTAAAACGTGATTTACGTGAATTAACTAACTAAGTAATACATATTAATGTAGAAAGATAAAATATAATGGTAAATACAAGATTTGCGCCATCCCCAACAGGATTTTTACAT
The DNA here is from genome assembly GCA_046336365.1 of Neisseriaceae bacterium. GTDB lineage: Bacteria > Pseudomonadota > Gammaproteobacteria > Burkholderiales > UBA11063 > Aquella. The sequence continues at coordinate 5,901 of JBKDHQ010000055.1, read as the reverse complement.
ATAGGCGGGGCTCGTACTGCATTATTTTCTTGGGCATATGCTAAAAAAAATAATGGTAAATTTATATTAAGAATTGAAGATACAGATCTTCTGAGATCCACTAAAGAGTCAGTTACAAATATATTAGATGCAATGTCTTGGCTTGGATTAGATTATAACGAAGGACCATTTTATCAAACACAAAGAATGGATCAATATAAAGCAATGATTGAGAAACTACTTAAAAATGGGCAGGCATATTATTGTTACTGTAGTAAGGAAGAGTTAGAAGAAATGCGTGAAGAGCAACGTAAGAAAGGCTCGAAGCCAAAGTATGACCGACGATGCTTAAATAATAATATAAAAAAAGATGGTGTAGCGCCTGTAGTAAGATTTAAAAATCCTGAATCTGGTATTGTAAAGTGGGATGATTTAGTAAAAGGTAAAATAGAGATAAGTAATGAAGAGTTAGATGATTTCATTATAGCAAGAAGTGATGGCACACCGACTTATAATTTTTGTGTAGTAATTGATGATTTAGATATGAATATTACACATGTTATACGTGGTGATGATCATGTTAATAATACACCAAAACAAATTAATTTACTTCAAGCTCTAGGAGTGGATATCCCTTTCTATGCTCATGTTCCAATGATATTGCGTGAGGATGGCCAAAAAATGTCAAAACGAACAGATGCAGTAAGTGTGATGCAATATAAAGATATGGGCATCTTACCAGAAGCTTTGCTAAACTATTTAGCAAGATTATGTTGGGGTCATGGAGATGATGAAGTATTTGATATGACTCAATTTATCGAATGGTTTGACTTAAAGAATGTATCAAATTCACCAGCTAGATTTGATATAAAAAAATTACTATGGGTAAATTCAGAACATATAAAGAAAAAAAGTAGCCAAGAATTAGGCGATTTGATCAAGGATGATTTAATTTCACGAGGACTTGATTTAACTAACGGACCTAAACTAGAACAAGTGGTAGATTTAATAAAGGGGCGTTGTGATAATTTAATTGGTCTTGCTAATGAATGTGAATACATTTACCGAAGACTGGCAATTAAAAGTGAAGATAAGGATAAATTTTTGACTGATGATGCGCTAACTATCCTTTTTGATTTTGCTAATGGTATATCAAAAATTGAATGGACTTTAGATGCAATCAAAATATATATCAAGGATTTTTGTGCAGAAAATGGTTTAAAGATGCCTCAGCTTGGAATGCCACTAAGGTTAAAATTGTGTGGAACTACGCAAACTCCTTCATTTGATTTAATTTTATATGTATTAGGAAAAGAAGAAGTATTAAGAAGAATAGGTGATTGAAGTAAATTATGCACTATACTAGGATAGAGATAAAAAAAAATACTTTTATTAATAATATTTGTGTAACAAGAAACTGGATCAGTAAATTTAAACCAGAGGTCAAGTATTGTTTACCTGTTAAAGCGAATGCATACGGACACGGATTAATAGAAATTGCGCGTTTAGCACAAAACTATGTAGACTATTTTGGTGTAGCATGTTTAGATGAAGGGGCAAAACTCAGAACAAGTGGTATAGATAAACCAATTCTTGTATTTGGTGCATTCTCTGAATTACAGGTTGGTGGTTTAATCCAGTATAATTTAGAAATAACAATTTCTTCTTTATATAAAGCAAAACTAGTATCCGAATTTTGTGAAGTTAGAGGGCTTATTGCTAAAGTTCATATTAAAATCGATACTGGTATGAATCGGGTTGGTGTTCGAGTTGAAAGTGCTAAGGAGTTAATTGATTTTGTTTGCGAGAATAAGTGTTTTGAGCTAGTAGGAATTTATTCTCATTTAGCATGTGGTGATTTGATAGATGATGAATATACTTTAATGCAAATAGACTTATTTTCTTTGTGTTGTAACTATGCAAGAAAACAGGCTCCTAATATCATTTGTCATTTATCTAACTCTGCAGGAGTAATTAATTATCCGGGTTCTTTATTTGATATGGTAAGGCCTGGAATTATGTCTTATGGATACTCTCCCAGTGATGGGGCTTTCCCAGCTGAATTATCCGGAATTAAACCTTGCTTAAGCTTGATATCAGAAATAACTTACTTTAAAGTTGTAAAAGAAAATCAGGGCATTAGTTATAATCATAAATATATAACAAAAGGCACAACAAGAGTTGTAACTATACCGATAGGATATGGTGATGGCTATAAAAGAGCCTTATCAAATATTGGTGAGGTAATTATTCGGGGGAAGAAATATACAATATCTGGCAATATATGTATGGATATGCTTATGGTGGATATTGGAATAGATTCGGTAGCATATGTTGGAGATGAGGTTATATTGATTGGCACACAAGGTGATGAGGAAATTCTTTTACAAGATGTTGCCAATAAATGTAATACCATATCTTATGAAATTCTTTGCGGGTTTAATGACCGTATCTTGCGAGTTTTTGTTTGAGCACTATAATTTTGTAAATTTTATAGATTATTAGTACACGAATACTCATTTTTTATTAAATGAAATAAATTTATACCCTATGTAACAATATAAAAGGCAATATTAAAAAGTTAGGGTTCAGGTATATTAGTATTTTTCTGGATTTGAAAAATGCTAAAATATAATTTTAGATAGACTCTAATATCACGAAAGCACTAGAATAGTCTATTTCATCAGTTAGGCTAACATGGTATTGTGTAATACTTTGTTTATCTAACCACTTTTGTAATTCTTTTTCAAAATAAAATACGGGTTTACCCATGCTGTTGTTTAGGATTGATATATTTTTTAGAAGAATTGGAAAACATAATCCTGTACCACAAGCTTTGGAGAATGCCTCCTTTGCAGCAAATCTTTTTGCTAAAAATTTTGTTTTAGTTTTACAATTTACATAGAGAAGTTGTTCATGTTTGGTTAATAATTTGTTAACTAATTTTTGTCCGTATTGATCAAATAAGTTTTCTATTCGATAATTTGCTACTAAATCGTGTCCTATTCCATAAATCATATCATTTAATTACCAATAAAATAGTTTTATATAAAATAAAAATCATCATACAAATAGTGAAAGAGTCGAGAATTAACCAAAACCGCTGATTATTTAATTTATATGCAAATTTGCTTGAAATAAATGTTAAACTATATATCCAAATGATATCACCTGTTATTGAGCCTAAGGTGAAGTAAAACCAGTCTAAATGGTAATAATGGCTTGATACACCACCAATTATTACAATAGTATCCAAAAATACTAGCGGATTTAGCCATGTTAATGCTAATGCACGTATTATAGAGGTTTTTTTAGTATCTATCTGGCTAGTTATTCTATAATTTTTGTGCCAATTAAAAAGATTTTTAATTTTAACTAATACGTAAAAAAATATAAAAATTATCCCAAGTATATTTATTAACAAAACAATAATTTTGGAATTAAAAAGTTTTAATCCCGTAGTACCTAAGATTATCAATAATATATCAGCTAGAACACAAGTTGTTGCAACAGCATAATGATGATTTTTTTTTATTGCATGGCTTAGAATGTTTAAATTTTGTGGGCCAAGACCAGGAAAGACAGCCAGAGTAAATAAAATTCCAACTATTAGAGGAGTCATTACTAAGGGTTTCTTTCATCTAACATAAGTTTCTTCATTTGTTCAACTGCTTTGGGTAATCCAAGAAATACACTTTGTGCAATGATAGCAAAACCAATATTTAATTCGTTAATTTGTGGCAGTTTAGCAATAGGTTTCACATTATGATAGTTTAGCCCATGACCTGCATTTACAATTAATTCGAGAGAATCAGCAAATTCAGCCATGTCTTTTATAAGATAATATTCTTCAGTTGATGAATAATTATCCTTAGCCTGTGCGTATCTGCCTGTATGTATTTCAATAGCGTAAGCATTGGCTTCGCGGCTTGCTGTAATTTGTTCTGAATTTGGATCAACAAAAAGTGAAACCCATATTTTATTGTCGTGTAAAACTTTAATCATATTGGAGATATGATTAAAGTTATTTACAATATTTAGACCGCCTTCAGTAGTGAGCTCTTGACGTTTTTCTGGTACTAAAGATACAAAATCTGGCCTAACTTCTAGGGCAATATCTAGCATTTCGTCAGTAGCAGCCATTTCTAAATTTAATTGTGTTTTTAATGTTTGCCTAAGTAGAACAATATCATCATCTTTAATGTGCCGACGGTCCTCTCTTAAATGAGCGGTAATCAGATCAGCACCATATGTTTCTGCCACTAAAGCTGCCTCTATCACGCTTGGAAATGCTTCACCTCTAGCATTTCTGAGTGTTGCAATATGATCAACATTTACGCCAAGCCTAATCATTGAAGTTCCTTTATTTGAAAAATTCTGTAAATATAAACACAGCACTATGGAATTATACTATAAATAAAGAAATATTTGTATTATAGGGCAAATAATAACCCTTAATAGGCAATAGATGTGAATTAATAAAATCATTTTGAAGCATCTTTATAATCGAAGCTATCATTAAATGAAGCAATTATAATAATATTAAGTAACGTTTGTAAATATATTTGTCAGATATCTTTTATAATTAAAGATGCGTTTGAATAGAGTAGATTGTATAAAAATAGCTGAGATATTGAGCTTATAATAATTAATACATATATTCATGAACTGGTATGTTACTGAATTTCTTTATTTTTTTAATTTGTTATTTTAAGCCTCTAAAAAAAGTGATTTTATTAAAAAATAAAATGTGCTTAAATAACGTTTATTATTCATTTTGCTCGTCAATTTAATGAATACGTTGAAATTAGGTGGCTTCTATGTGCAATCACGTAGAATATATTTGTAATTACAAGTATGATTTAAAGTATCATTATTAATTATTAGATTTGATATGTGTTAACTTTACTATGTTCACATTCTATGATCTTTAAGTTAATATTTATTTTAGGATGGAATTATGGCAAATTATAAGTATAGTATAAAAGAACTCAAATGGCAAGTAGAAGGTGATAAATTGTTATTATCAGAATTGAAGTGGTTACCTTGGGTATATTATATTACCCAAATTAATGATAAGTTTGAGGTAGTAGTTGTAGATAAGAATGTTGATTATATAGGGGATTACGAATTATATACAATCTGTAATTCACTTGCTGATGCCCAGCTAAAAGCTGGAAAACACTATACCAAAGCTATTAATCGGATAATAAAAGAAAATGTGATATTATACTAATTTATTCTATGAACAGCCGTGAGTTAATTTGGCCTTGTATTAATATTATGTTATTTCTATTTCTGGTCCATATTATTTCTACTAGTTATTAACTTTAAATTGATTTTATGCTAAAATATAGATGTTGAATACAATAGTAGAGAGACGTGGTCACCTGGCCAGGAAGTTCCTCAGAAATATAAAAGTTGCGAGAGAAACCCAACATGTATTTATTTAAAGCGCCAGAAATTGATCAAGTAAAGCTATTTACTGTTAGTTAAACAACAAATTCAAGAATATCATAAGAATATTATGAGTATGTTTAATGAAGAAAAATAATGTGGCGAGCAAAAAGTAAAGCAAGAAGTTCGAAAAGAATTAGTACAGAAAAATCCTAAAAGCTAACCAAACTAAATTTTTATAAAGGTCTATATCTAATGAGCACAGTTAGTATTATCTAAATTAAATAGTTATTTGCTCACATTTATTTTGTGTCTAAATAATGAAATTAAAACGATACTAACTATCTACAAAACTCTAATCAATTTCTCTATTTATAAAGTAACTTTGCTTACTACCTGACAAAATATAATTAGATCATTAAAAATTTAACATTAAAACATAGAGTTGGCTTATACTTACGGTGACAAAACCTTTTAACTCACTGTAGGAGCCAATATGCAAGCAAGCCAACTCAAAGATATTGT
>JBKDHQ010000054.1:0-949 GCA_046336365.1 Neisseriaceae bacterium | reverse complement strand
CAAATTATTTAATTCATTTTTTGCTACATTGAGTATTTTTTCGTCAATTAATTTTGATACGCCTGCCATATTTTTTACCCCAAAAAAAACATAACAGTATTATATCATATTATCTGTTCAGTTAATTTATGAATTTAGTATTATTTCATCTTTCCGAATCTTATTAGTTGATATATCACTAAATCTTACATTAATAAATTTCCATATCTGCTCCATCTTTTCTGCTCCTCATTTACTATTAGTTTAAATCATAGCAGCAACTATTTTACATCTACCTTATTGCAGGCAGACAATAAATTTCAAAAATAGCAAATAATCAAATTATAAATGCCGCATAAATTTGTGCTACAATAAATGATTAGTGATACCCTTCTTTATAAATAAGTATCTAATAAAACTGTTACAAGCAAAGGGCTATGAGATATATTAATATATTATTTATATTTTCTAGACACATTTTTAGAAAACTATTAAGGATAAAATTTATAAAATATATTATAAAAATATTTTTACAAGTATATAGAATAAAACAAGATAATATAAGTAAGCTCTTCAAATATCATGATATTATTGAAGAAGAGTTATATATATTATCAGATGGGAAATTTGAAGTAGATGGTGGAGGAATGTTTACAGGTGAAAATGTTACTGAAAGAGACATTGATATAGTAAGAGCTGATGACATTTGGTACTATGGAAGTATTGACATAAATGGTAAATTTAAATGGCATGAAAATGAAAATCCAATTCCTATAGAATTGAATATGTTTATAATAAAAATTGAAAAGCGTTTAATTTGAGAGATGTATGCTTAATACCTGACAAAAAGTAAGTAGATCTTTAAAAATTTAACATTATAACAAAGAGTTGACGTAAACTTACGGTGTAAAAAAAACAATAACTCACTGTAGGAGCAATTATTATGCAAGCACGTCAACTCACCGCAATT
>JBKDHQ010000053.1:0-2915 GCA_046336365.1 Neisseriaceae bacterium | reverse complement strand
CCTAGTAGTCCTTTTGGTGCCGAATATATAACTGGCGCATACTACCCATATATAAGAAAACTTGGTGATTATCCATTAACTGCAGCTATGGTAGCTAGTAGCTATGCAGGTATTATTGCGTGTAATGATATACCATTTAATCCAGTTAATAATGTATCTCTTAAATTACCAGTTGTTGTTGACTTAACTACCATTCTAAATGACCTAAGCTCAATTAATACAGTTATTAATCTAGGTTGGACACCAATCGCAGTTAACTCTAAATCACAAGCATATATTGTTAGAGCTGTTACTGGATTATTATACTTACCTGGTAGCGAAGCACCAGATACTGAATATTTCCCAGTTACAGATTGGCAAATCATTGGATTATGGAAAAAAGCAGTGTTTCAAGCATTAAGTCAACCTGCATTTACTAATAAGCGTAAATCAATACAATTGAAAGATAACATCATTAGTGCCCTACAACCATTAGCGCTTAATTTTGAAACACAAGGTATGTTTTATAATATGGCAAAACTGGTTAGTGAGTTTAAAATACTAGATGACACTCAAGACCCAGCAAAGTATAATGTAGTAACACCCATATGTGTAATTCCAGAGTTTAACGCAATTGAAGTATTTGTTAATGTGGCGAGTTACTTATCACAAGGTGATGCGTCACCAACTACCAACTCATAGGAACAAATAGTATGGCAGGATTTTATGCAGAACGTGGATTTATTACTTTTAATGGTGTACCATTTACCGATCAGGGAAATATAAAGAGTATTACAGTTAATATTAATGAGAATTTAAGTGAAGTAGCTGGTATGACCGCAGATCATTCAACACCAGGATTTACTCGTGGTAATACTACTATTAATGCATCAGTAGAAATATTTATTCCTAATCAAGGGAATACTGTGCCAAATTTTTCAGCTCTTGATTATGAAAGTAATAACTTTGCTTTAGTAGTAGTTGCGAGTTCTGGTGCCTATAATGGTAAGTATGCAGGAAAAACCTATATACTAAATAATATAGCTTATGATGGTGGTTCAACTGGTTTTGCTGGTGTTGGCCAAGTAGGAACCACTACAGTTAGCTTTAAAGCACAAACTTATCAAGAGGTGAACTAATATGCAAGAAATACATACTGCAAATAATCAAGATTTAACTCGTGCAGATACAATTATTAAAGCGATGAAAGTAGCTCATGATCCACGCGATGATACTAAAGATTCTTTACAGAAATTTAATGAATTAGAATCACAATATGATATGCTAAAACAGATGAGAAGTGGTGTACATTGTAAGTTTATTATTGAACATGATGGTAAAGAATTTCCGATGCGTTTAATCTCTGAGGAAGAACATCAAGATTGCTTTTTAAAAGCATTAGCTGAGTTTTATAAATTACCTGAATATTGTCGTATCCATACTCACTTAGTCGATCGCTATAATATGATATTTATATTAGAAAAAGCTTTAAGTTCATCGCCATTAAATCCAGCAGATGGTGCAGTATTTATAACATTAAAGGCATTAAAAAATATGACATCAGCGAGTCTTAGCTCATTATTTGCTAAATATACCGCAATGGATAAACAATTAAATCCATGTGTAGATGAAATGACCGATAGTGAATTTGACTTCCTAATCGAGGAATGTGTAAAAAAGCCAGAATTAGTGAGCAGCTTATCGGTACTGCAATTGCAGCGGATAGCTCTTACTTATATAAAACAGCTCACCTTACTGCAGGACAAATAAGTTATTATTTATTATGGCGTAGCTATTTAAATAAGAAGCAAGAGATTGAAGAAGAACAGCAGCTAAATATGCTAGAGAAAGTAACGCGTTACAAATGACTCGCCATACGTAACTCGTTACAAGTGACTCGTCACAGGAATAACTTATGGCTGATAATATAATTAAAGTTGTATTTGAGGATAATAGTAATGGAAATAATAGTGCTAATACTAATAATAGCTCTAACAATAATAATACGTTGGCTTTAAATAATAATCCAACCCTATCAGAAAACATTCTTAAAAACTTCTCGAATAAAATACAGCAAAGTGTAGAATTAGTTAAAAGTTTGAGCGCACAAACTAAAATTAACTTTACCAATCTTAAAAAAGCTGCAGCCAATATTGACCCAATATTTGATCCTAAGAGTATTCAAGGATTTAATAAAACACTCCGTGAAGCCACACAAGATAATATAGCTATTACCAAACAATTCAAAGAAGTAAATAAATCATTACTTGAATTTAATAAACAACTCAAAAATTCCAATTTTAAAGATAATGATAACGATAATAACTCACCAAATAGATCAAATAATAATCTAAATGCTAATGGTATTGCTAAGTTATTTAAAACTGCAGCATTAATGTCACCATTTTATTCAGCTATTCGTGCTTTTGATAATTATTCTGCAACTAATGCACTTGATTATGGCAATAATTTAATGACTCCATTAGCTTATGCAGGTCAAAGAAGAAGTTTAGAATTTGAGCAAAATAAGAATATCGCAGCTGTTGTTGGTGGAGCTATTGGCGGAGTATTAGGTTCAATAGTACCTGGACTTGGTACTGCTATAGGTGCTGGCATTGGTGCCACTGCTGGTTCATTAATCGGTAACTTAGGTTATGGCTATTTTGGCGGCCAAGATAATGCTCAAGACCAGCTACAATATGAAGTAAGCCAAAACTATACTAATCTAAAACGCAGTAATGCATTATCCCAGCAGTTAGCCTCCCTTTATGGCAATACCTTTAGCCAAGATGGAACAAATTCACAAAATATGTTTTTATTACCACAATTCTTACAAATGGGAATGATGAATCAGTTTGGCGGAAACTTATCTAATTCTGATCTTGCAGGTGTAGCTAAAATATCTAATCGTTATAATGCTAATCCTGCTCAAGTAG
>JBKDHQ010000052.1:0-23816 GCA_046336365.1 Neisseriaceae bacterium | reverse complement strand
AATAATAGGGATTGGGCTAGTATACTTTATGAAAATTTACTTAAATTTAACAAAAAATCAGATTTTAAAAAATTTTAGCTTAGAAAATTTAGTATATTTTTGTAATTAGAAGATTATAACCTATATTGCAGAAGTTTCAATTTTTAAAAATATTCTCAAAAATAGCTTATTTTTTCTTTATAATGTAAGCGTTAAGTAACAAATCAAAAATGAGTGTATTTATAGAAAAATATAGCTATTCATATTTTTTGGCTGAGTATACCTAAAGCTAATTTTGTAGTATATAATTCCTAAATTATTAATAATTATATAAACTGTTATATTCTGGTTAATGATAATATAAATATACTGCTTCTTCCATATGAAATTGAAGTAAATATAGATGATGATGATTTTAAAAATAAATAGTATATGTCATGTAGTTAACAATTTATTAGAAAGTTGCTATTAAAAAGTTTTAATTATGTTTAATTAAGAACAGCTTATAAATTTGCTTATAAAAAACATATAAGTAAAATTGAAATTTATTGCTGAGTATGATAAAATGTGTGGCAAATTTTTAAGAATGCGTTTTCTCAGAAAACGCGCAAAACAGTCCTAGAGATTATCTTACCATAACTCTAGTTTTAATATTAATAGCCTTGCATAGAAAGACTAATCAATATGTTCTGCGCAGATATATATTATACACAAAAACTTATCATTTTACAAAACCTAACCCTGTCTAACTTTTCACCAAAAAATTTAGCTACAAGAGTAATCACACTTTTTATTACTTTTTAGATTATTCTTATACCTGAATTTTTGTACGTTAGGATATTTATAAATTATAAATTTTAATATGCGGATTATAAAACATTTCCGACAATTTTAGAAGAAGTTATATGAAAAAATTAATTTTACTATTAAGTACACTCCCTTTATTAGGAACAGCCAAAGTTGTTGATAGTGGTTTCTATTTAAATGCTGGATTTGGTGGTGGGGCTATAAATTACTATACTGGAGGCACTACTGCTGTTATGAGAGTTGCTGGTGGGTATAACTTTAATCAAAATATAGGTGTACAAGTAGGGATTAATAATTATTTTGGTGCAACAATCAGTAATTCAAATGGAACTTTTGGAGTGAATGGATACAGTGGTGATATTTCATTTTTACCAAACTTGCCATTTGGACCAAGTAATCAATTTAGCGCGTTTATGAGATTAGGTTTTGGTGAAGATATTCTAAATTCTACATATGCAAATCAAAATAACTTTGTTGACGTAATAGGGGCTGGCCTTAGATATGACATTTCAGCTCATTTGTCAACATCTTTAGAATGGATTGGACGAGGTTTACTTACCAACCCAGGAGAAGCAAAATATACACAAAATATTGCTCTTGTGAGTGTTGGATTCTATTTCTAAAAGAACGTTTATATAGGTGGTTAATGTGAAGAATATTATTTTAATTTCATTGGGTATTTTTATTGCTATATCTTTAAATGCATGTAGTGGTGCTGGGGATTCATCCAGTATTTCTAATCAAAATAATGGATTTTCTGTTACTTCTATATCCCCTACTCCACATTCAGTTATTCCAGTCAATCAAATATTTACATTTGGATTCAATAATAATCTTGATAGCTCAAGTACCAATGGAGTAGTGCTATATAATACCAAAACTGAATCTAATGAAGCTATAAACTGTCAGTTAACTGGTGATACTTCTATGCAATGTACTCCAGTAAATTCATTAGCTTTTGGCACAGAATATAATGTAATTTTAACCTCTAATATAAAAAATAAAGCTCAAAATCCTCTTAATCAACATGCTCTCAAATATAATACTTTTAGTTTACCTACTGTAGATTCTGCTTCCCCTGAATCAGGTAATGTATCGTTAAATAGCATTACGTATACTTATATTTTCAGTGAATCTATGAACTTAGATACACTCAATAGCAATAAAACACCAGACAATGTGATATTTACTGACCAAACAGCAGGAGTAAATGTACCAATTAGTTGTCAAAATACAGACAATGTGACTATGGTTTGTACAGCTAACTTGTCATTCTTAACCCTAAATCATAATTATTTATTGAGTTTATCTCAGAAAATTAAGTCGCATAACAATATAAGCATTTTACCTACATCTTATTCTTATTCTGCTACAAACTATACTCAACCAGCTATAGTTTCAGCATCTCCAGAAAGTGGTAATATTGGTTTTAGTAACTTGACTTACACATATGTTTTTAATGAAAGCATGAGTGCTAATACACTAAATAGTTCTACAACCCCAAACAATGTAACATTTACAGATCAAGTAACAGGCAATAAACTACCAATTAGTTGCATTGGCCAATCAGATAATAAAACTATGATTTGTACTATAACAGAATCTTCATTAAGTGCAGACCATACTTATAAAATTAATGTTACGAGTAAGATTTATTCTATGGATAATGTAAGCCTTATACCAACAATTTTTACATACTCTCTAAAAAACTATAGCTATAATTGGAGTGTAATTTATAATTTGCCCACAACTACAGCAGAGAGCATTTACAATATACAGGCTGTGAATAATGATGTTTATGCATGTGCACAAAATGGTTCTACTGTTTATGCAATACAGTATAAAGATGGTGCTGTTAATGGTAAAAGTACTAATTTTCTAGGACAATGTCAAACTTATAGTAATAGTGGATTCTATATGTCATCGAACTATTCTCCGAACCAAACATTTAAGAAGTTTAATTTCAATGATAATACTTTGACCACAATTGATAATGGTACTGGAATTTTTTCAATTAATAGTGCAACTCAGAATAATGGAGTAATATTTTATTTAACCAATCCAATGACAGGGGTTCCTAATGACTATATAAAAGTATACGATGGAACTAATGTATCTAGCATTGGTTTACCAAGGGAATATCCTCTTTATATTCGCTATTATAATGGTAGCATTATAGCAACTACCACAGCCGGAATATACTCCTCACAAAATGGAATTGTAAATAATATAACGTATAATTTACCATCAGGGATGCACCCATTAGTGGATGGAAATGATTTATATATGAGTACTAGTTACCCAAATTCATTATTATATAAATTGAATGGCAATATTTGGCAACAAATTACTGGTACAGAAAACATATTGCCGCAGCAGATTAGAGCACAAAGTATATATGGTTTTGCAGCAGGTAATAAAGTAGTTAAATATAGTTTAATAGATGGAACAACAAAAGATATTACTCCATCTATGCTGGCTAATGACAGAATAGATAGTTTAACAATAGCAGACAACGGAAACATTTATTTAGCAGCAGGACAAAAAATATATCAAGGTACTATACAATGACATTTTTTATAAGAAAATGCAATAAATCAGCTTAGGTGGGCTTTTATCATAATAGTACAATTAATTGTTTATTTACAATATTATTTTTTAGGAGTTTAAATTATATGAGATACACAAATTTTAAGAAACTGTTCATGGTACTTATTTTTTCTTTATATTCAATTGCAAGTTGGGCAACAACTACTACAGGTATAGCTGGTGTTGATGAAAATGTAAGCTTAGGTCAAAAAATTATTCAGGTTTTTTGCTTTATTTTAGGAATTGGATGTATCACATATGTTGCTTATATGTTTGGTACAGGAAAAGCAAAAGGTCAAAGTCTAGAGTTATTATGGGGTATATTAGTTATGGGAGCGCTTATTGTAGGCGGTACAGCATGGTGGATGACAAAATCTTCAGGCTTTATATTCTAGGATAACTATTTAATGTCTGAAAAACTAGTTGAATTAGAACTTGATACTGATACTCTTAAAGCAACCTTACTACCTATAATGCATTTGCTTGAAGATGATAGTATTAATGAAGTAAAGATTTCTCCATTAAGAAAAGATATTGGTGCTGTCTGGTATTATAAGCAAGGTAGTTGGGAAGAGGCATTAGATAAAAATGGGCAGCCTCTGCTAATAGACAATAAAAAAATAGAACAGGTTATTGGTTATATGGCAGGAGCTAATAAAAAACCCGCTCATGACAAGCGCCCTAAAATAGAATGTGTGGTGCCATTATTGGGCTTTCGTTTCACAGGTATTTTACAGCCGATGTCAGTAGGTTGTTCAAAATTTAATATACGTAAGTTTTCTACAACTTTCTATACTTTTGAAGATTATGCAAAACAAGGTGTGTTTGGTGAGGAATATATTGAAACCCTGTTAAACTGGACTAATAACAAGGGTGCTTTTGAGCAGCATGATAAATTTAGTATAGCTATATTTGGTACAACAAATACTGGAAAAACTACTTTCACTAATTGTTTTATTAACGAGAAGCGGAAAAATAAACCAAAAGAAAATTGGGTAGTAATGGAAGATACACGTGAGTTAATTATTACCTCAGGAAATGTTGATCGTTATCAAACAACAGAATATGTTGATATGAATGAATTATTAATTACTTCATTAAGATTAACTCCAGATAATGTTGTTATTGGAGAAGTTAGAGCTGGCGAAGCTGCATATGTTGCAGAAAGTGCAATGATATCTAATACATTATTTACCATGCATGCTAAAGACTTTAATTCGGCAATTTCTCGATTTGAACGTATGATGCTTAAAAATCCAGATATTGATAAAGTGGATAGAAAAGATTTATGCAATATAAAAGGATGGATTAGCTTACAAAATGTACCTAAATTTTATGAAGATAAAAATGGAAATGTTGTACGTAGTTTTAAACGACAAATGACACAAATGGTTGAATTACAGGATTATGATGCTGATGCAGATCGTTGGCAATATACAACAATTTTATAAAACTTGTATTTACGAGAGAATTAGTATCAAGCACGATATTTTTAATAATAGTAAGAGTAGCAAATAATTTTTAATCCTAATAAGATATTGTATTATATAGAGGTAGTTTATGAAAAAGTTTCTTTTAACACTATTTAGTACATCTATAATGATTTCTCTGGTTGCATGCAGTGGTGCTGGAGATTCATCCAGTATTTCTAATCAAAATAATGGATTTTCTGTTACTTCTATATTCCCTACTCCAAATTCAGTTATTCCAGTTAATCAAACATTTACATTTGGATTCAATAATAATCTTGATGGTTCAAGTATCAATGGTGTTATGCTATATAATACCAAAACTGAATCTAATGAAGCTATCAGTTGTCAGTTAACTGGTGATACTTCTATGCAGTGTACTTCTGTAAATTCATTAGCTTTTGGTACAGAATATAATGTAATTCTAACCTCTAATATAAAAAATAAAGCTCAAAATCCTCTTAATCAACAGACAATAAAATATCAGACTGTTACCCAACCAATTATAATATCCGCAAGTCCAGAAAGTGGGAACGTAACATTAAGTAGTGTAACTTTTACTTATATTTTCAGTGAATCAATGGATTTAAACACACTTAATAGCAATAAAACACCAGACAATGTGACATTTACTGACCAAACAGCAGGAGTAAGTGTGCCAATTAGTTGTCAAAATACAAATAATGTGACTATGATATGTAATGCAGCAGAGTCATTCCTTACTCTAAACCATACATATTTATTAAATTTATCTCAAAAGATTAAATCTCATGAAAGTATAAGTATTTTACCCACATCTTATTTTTATTCTGCTACAAACTATACTCAACCAACTGTAGTTTCAGCATCTCCAGAAAGTGGTAATATTGGCTTCAATAATCTGACTTACACATATATTTTCAACGAAAGTATGAGTGCTAATACATTAAATAGCTCTACTACGCCAAACAATGTAACATTTACAGATCAAGTAACAGGCAATAAACTCCCAATTAGTTGTATTGGCCAATCAGATAATAAAACTATGATTTGTACTTTAACAGAATCTTCATTAAATATTGACCATACTTATATACTTCGCCTTTCAAGTAAAATACATTCTTTAGATAACGTAAGTCTTATACCTATAACCTATACATACTCATTGAAAAATTATAGTTATGACTGGAGCGTTATATATACTTTACCAGAGACAACCGCTACAAATTTATATAGTCTACAAAATATAAATGATACTCTCTATGCATGTGCAAATAATGGCGCTACTGCTTATGTTATACAATATGTTAATGGAATAGTTAATAATAAATCATCTAATATAAACGGAAATTGCCTAATATCTAATAATAATAATTTTTATATAGCAGGCAATAATGCTTCTAATAATCCGCTTTATAAATTTAATATTAATGATAATACTACTACTGTAGTTGATCCAGGTAGTGTCAATGGACAATTTAGCCTTCAGGCAGCAATTAATAATGGGACTTTATTTTATACCAAGAAAGCTGATAATGATAAAGAATACATAAAAATTTATGATGGAGTAAATATATCTAGCATTGACTTGCCAAATAGCTCATGGGTATATGCTTATATTCAATATTATAATGGAAATATTATAGTATCGGGTAATAGTAAGATATACTCTGTTCAACAAGGTGCATTAAGAGATATAACTCCTCCTAATTTACCATCATCTTATATAGGATATTATCTTTTGGTAAGTGATAATAACTTGTATACTGACGCTGGTAATATGTTACTAAAGTTTAATGGCACTAGTTGGGATAAAACAAGTTTCGGTAATGTAAGTTATCGAATATTAAAGATAAATTCTCAAAGTGTATATTATGCTACTAATAGTACAACTCATCTAATTAAGTACAGTTTAATAGATTCTACAACAAGAGATATAACACCGCCATTATTGACAGACGATAGAGTTTTTGGTATGACATTTGATTCTCAAGGAAATATATATGTATCCACACCACAAAAAATCTATAAAGGCACATTACAATAATGAAAAAATTATCCGATAAGGAGCAAAAGGAATTTGATTTATTGCAAAATGAATTTCTTGTAAATCAAGAATACGTAAAAAATCAGATTAGATCTGTGCAGAAGCAACGCAATTTTGCGTTGTTTTTTGCTGCTTTTGTGATGCTTTTATCTATGGTGGTGGTTATAATATCTGTCAATGCTGCTAGCGAAGCTAAGCATGTTGATAAAGTGGTTTTTAAGGAAGATGGCTCTGGAGGATTAACTTATATTGGAATGGCAACAAGTAAACTGGATGTAAAACAGACAAATTATATTCGTAACCAGCTACTCGAGTATGTTAACGCATTGTATTCTATTCCCACAGATCAAAATCAACGACAATATAATGCATATAAAGTACAGTTTATGACTTCTGTAGATTATTACTCTAAATATCCACAAATTGTTTTAAAAGATAACTATATAAATCATGGAACTGAGCTAGTAGGAGTTAAAGTTGAGATAGTTGGTCAAGTTTCTCCTGGAGTTTGGGAGGTTGATTGGTCAAAGTTTGTTAACCAAGCTAAGGTTCATGATTATAAGACTATGATAACTTTTAAACAAACTGATATTTCGACTGGTGGAACTGAGATCGATAGATTTAATCCGTTAGGCATTGTTGTTACTAATATTGATACACAAGAAAGAGTGAGTGTGCCATGAAAAAATTAATATTTTTAGTATTAATATTAATTAATTCTTATCTTATAGCTGATGGATACATTAAAGACAATAAAATGTACTTGTACTCCAATAGTGGGAATAATGTTATTACATGTCAAATCCAACAATTATGTGATATTTCTCTTGCGAAAGGAGATGTTTTTCAATCATGGATTATGACTAATGGTGACGTATGGGCAGATAGTGCTAACGCTAAAACAAACTATTTTGATAGAAATGGTGTTCAACATATTGTAATACAGGCAACTGGGATTAGTCCTCATAATCCAACAATTTTGGTAGGGGTAAATAATCAATATCATTTTAATCTTATAGCGGCAACTAAATCTAGAACTAATACTTATGTATTCATTGATAAAAAAGAGAGTTCATTTAATAGCACAAATGCTGTTATTGATGATGGACTAGCTATTAATTTGCAGAAAAATAAAAATTTAGATTGTGAATATTACTATAAAGGTGATATAGATACATTTATAAAGCCAGTGAAAGTATGTAATGATGGTCATAAGACTTACATACAAATGCCTAGCAATATTGATACAACAGATTTACCGACGGTCAGTTCTTTTGGTATAAATGGCCAACTAATCCAGTTGAACAATCCTCGATATCGAAAACCTTACTTTGTAGTTGATAATGTATTACAAAGAATTGCGATAGTAAGTGGTAGTGTTGATAATGATAATCAAGTTAGAATAGATATATATCATGGCAAACCACCAGGATTTTGGAAGTGGTTATTTTTACAGTACGATAGGAACTAGTATTATGGAAGTTATACAGACTACATTAAAGAAAAAATTAATTCTTAGTTTAATCGGTGTATTACTTTGCGGTGGCGTTGCTGGTGGGGTTTATATGGTAAATGACTATATTAATCCAGCACCTTCAACTTCTACAACTGTAACAAAAGCTGATTTACCAGATGGAACTAGTGTGAATGTTACAGTTAATAATATGATTAGCATGTCAGATAGTAATAAACCTAAGCCTACACCAGTTGTAGACTCTAAACCAGAAGCTTCACTTCCTGTTATAGAAAGAGCTAAAAAAGCTCAACCTGTACAACAGCTTATGCAAACGCCACCAGTTGCAACAACTGAGCAATCAAAGCCAAAAATGTTAGTAGTAAATAGTAATAATCCAAATATAGCGAATGATTCAGATACTAATGCTATAACTGGGACTAATACAAAAATTGGTACCGGTGAAATAAATAGCCAATTAAAAACACAGCATAGCCCTTACACAATTTTTGCAGGTACTTTCATTCCAGCTCAAATGATAACAGGTATGAATAGTGAGTTAAATGGGCAAATAGTTGCTCTAGTTCGTAATGATGTTTACGATAGTACAACAGGCAAATATTTATTAATTCCACAAGGATCAAAACTTATTGGGACATATAATCATGATATTGCTTATGGTCAAAATAGGCTAATTGCTGGCTGGAATCGGGTCATATATCCTAATGGAACAAGCTTTTTATTACGTGGCCAACCAGGAACAGACCTACAGGGGTTTAGTGGTTTAACTGGAAATGTTGATAATCATTGGGGGACACGTTTTGGTAGTTCTGTATTAGTTGGATTAATTTTTGGTGGAATGACTGCTGCAACTGGAAATCAAGCAACCAACCCAAATCAGTTAAGTGCTGGGGCAACAATTGCTACGCAGGTTGGTGCACAAATGAGTCAAACTGGATTACAAGTAATTCAAAAAGGTATGGACATACCACCCACGATCATTATAAGTCCAGGTTATAAGTTCAATATATTAACAACCGCAGATCTTATCTTAAAGCCATATGTTTATAAGGATAAAAATTAATGCGAAAGTATCTTCTTAGTATTCTAATATTGTTAAATATTAATATATTTGCGATACCTGTTGAGATTGTTTCAAGCGTACCGGCTACTCAAGCAAGATTGGAAGCATTAACGAGTTTACAAGGTTTAATACAAGCATTATCAACAGCTAGAAATGTACAAGCACAGGTAGAAGCATTAAAGAATCTAAGAAATTTTCAGAATAATCCAGGAGCTGCAGTAAATGAAGTTAATTCAGCAGTTACTGGAATATTAAATAATTTTAATCAAATTGATACAACAAGTATAACTAATTTATCACAGTTAATTAATACATTAACTACATCAGCAACAGCCGAAGGTATGAGTTTAAGACTAGCAACAGCTGCAAACATGCAATTATCTGCGATACAAAATGTATTACAGCAGATTCAAGCACAACAGCAGGCAATGATAGCTTACAAACAAGCTGAAATAGCACAACATCAAGCTAAAGAAAAGCAAAATACAGCTAATCGTGAAGCATCCGCTAAAGCAATGAATAACTTTTAGAGTATATAATGAAAAAAATTCTGCTGGTATTTTTACTAATTGGTTTTAGTAGCTTTGCTAGTGCTGCTGGTCAGCTTGATGTTAGATATATACAATCGATAATGTCAAAAGCACCGACTTGGTCACTTATAATATTACCAATGGCTTCTAAAATATTTATCATTGCTTGGGCGTTTGAAACTTTTTGGCAATGTGCAAGCCATCATTTATTTGATTTAACAAGATTAAAAGAATTATTCAGATTTCTTGCGGTTAGAATTATATTTATGAGTGCTTTTACAGCTCTTCTAATAAATCCTAGCCTATATTTAGGAATAATGCAGTTATTCACAAAACTTGGTTCTGCTGGAATGGGCCATATTGAGGGTAGTAGTGTCAATGGGATAGGCATTGATCCAGGTTGGATATGGACACAGTATACACAATGGTGGACTAACGATTATACTAAAGCAATGAATGCAATACCATGGGATAAATTTGGAGATCAATTAGGATTAGCAATAGGCAGTTTAATATATATGGCATGCACAATATATATTAGTTTTCTAATTATATTAATGGATGTAGAAGCTATATTAATCATCTATGGCGCAGTTATTCTTACTGGATTTGCCGGAAGTAAGTGGACAAAGCAATGGTGGCATAGTTACTTAAGTATGTGTGTTGGTATGGGATTAAGAATTTTAATTTTTTGCTTAATGTATGGTGTATTGCAATCTGTTTTGGTTTATCATAGTGGAGGGGACGCAAATATACAAGATGTGGATGTTTGGACGCTAATTGTTACAACAGTATTAGCTACACTTTGTCTTGGCATAGTACCAGGTAAAATAGGTGGTGCAATATCTAGTGCTGCTGGTGGAGGTGGAGAATTAGCAGCTTTAGGTGCGGGAGCCGCTGCTATGGTGTCAAAACTGGCAGATGGGGGATTAAGTTTAGCTCAAAAGGCTGCTCCAAAAGTAGCAAATACGATTAAGGGTCAGACTAACAAAATAATGGATGATTTAATGAAAGAGCATGGTAAAGGTAGCCTAAATAATAAATCTAAACAACCAATGGCAGATCAAGGGGCTAAATTGCAACATTTAAGTTCACAAAATGGGGCAAGTAATAAACAAAGTACGCCTAATGCTATGAAAGACAGAAAATAATGGCAAGAATTAATAAGTCTTTGTACCGCCCTAGCCTATTAGGTGGAATTGAGCGAGGATGGGCTGTTCTATTAGGGGTTTTAGTATTACTTATAATATTTTTTGGTTCATTATGGAGTAGAGTTATTGGTATATCTCTGATCGTAACAATTTGGTCTATAATGGCATATGCAAATAGCCTTGATTATATTTTCTTTAGAGTTTTATTTCGCCATTTACAAAAGCCGAATGCTTATATTGCACATACAGCAAAGGCTAAAAAATTTTACCGACGTATAAGTTTTAAACCATAATATTTTGGGCAACGATTATGCAAATAATTGAATATAGTAATATAAAAATTAAAATTGTTGAAATTCGTTCTCAACAAGTTATTTTACACTCCGATGTCACTAAGATATATGATCTAAGTACTAAAGAAATAAATCAAGCTGCAAGTAGAAATCTCAATAAATTTCCTGAAAGTTATTTTATTAAAAATAATAATCAAGAGAAAGATGAACTGGTCGAAGATTTCAACCACCTTGTAAGTGCCAAGTAAAGAAATTAAAAAATGACAATGCTAGGTTTTAGTGATGAATTTAGACAAAAGTGTTTTGTCGATGAGGGTATTATATATCATGATTATGATAACATGGTCTTTCAAAAATCATTCTGGTTTGATGGATTTGACTTTGAAAGCTCTGAACCATATGAAATTCAAGGTATAACTAAATATCTTAATCTAATTTTTGCTGGAATTCCAACCGGATGGATAATGTCTATCAACAATATACTTAGTGAAGATAATAATTACCTTGATATGTCAAAAAATTATTTTCAAAGCCCACTATTAAATCTCATAGATCGTGAGAGAGAATACTATTTTACTAAACAGGCTAAAATATTCAGAAGCAAGACTGCTATCACCTTTACCTATATTGCACAACAAAAAAATTTAAAAAAATTGAGTAGAAGTTTCATATCATCAAACAAACAAAATATGACTGAAAATTCTTTTGATATAGCTCTAGAAGATTTTAAAAATCAGCTTAATCAATATACTAAATTATTAAATCGTGGGCTTAGACTTAAACCTATGGCGGAAGATGAAACGATAAGCTATCTTAACTATTTAATTACTGGTAAATGGATTAAATTTAAGTTGCCTAAAAAAACCTATATTGAATTAAAATTTCTTTTGGGCGAAGAATATATAGGTGGCCTTGAGCCACAGGTTGGAGATAAGCATTTAAGAGTTGTTGCTATTGATAATTATTTTCCTGATGATGGAGAGCCATTGATGTTAGAGCCTTTGAAATCATTGGGTTTTGCTATGCGTTGGAATACAAGATTTTTCTTTTTAACTAAGCTTGCAGCTCAAAAAAATATAAGTTTTTTGTCAGACTTACACGAACAGAATATTACAGGAGTACAAGGTGCGATAAAAGCTCAAACTGGCCATGATAGCAGACGTTATAATCGTGGTGCAGAATATTTATTTGAAGAAGCAGAAGAAGCTTTAGCTAGCTCTATGGTTAGCAATATTAATCATGGTAAATATGCTTGTAATATTGTTCTATTTCATGAAGATGAAAATGTAGTAAAAGAGAGAGCAAATATAGTTAAAACTATGTTAGAAGAAATGGGATATAAAGCACGTGATGAAAGGTTAAATATTGAGGAAGCTTTTTTATCAACTATAGATGGCGATATAGAACACAATGAAAGAAGATCTTTAATATCTACTGAGAACCTAGCTGAGCTAATGCCATTATCAGGTTTTTGGCATGGTTTAGATTATCACCCTAGCGCACAATATCCAGAACAGTCAAATAGTATGTTTATGGTGGATTGTAATAACTATCACAGTTTTAAAGGCAATTTACACGATAGTGATTTAGGTCACACATTATTAATTGGTAAAAGTTCTACTGGCAAATCAACATTAGTAAACTTTTTAATAGCAAGTCATATGAGATACCAAAATGCTCAAGTATTTGGAATTGATAATAAGAGATCTATGATGCCATTATGTTATGGGGTAAATGGTGAGCATTATGATTTAGGTTTTGATAATACAGCATTTCAACCATTAGCTGATATAGATACCGTATCTGGTTATGATTTTGCTGTTGATTGGTTAGAGACATTATGTGAAATTAATAATGTAATAGTTAATGTTGATATATCAAGAGCAATCAGAGGCGCATTAAATTCATTGACTGTGTTAGATGTAAAGTATCGTACGATGGAAAATTTGCTTTTACATGCTAGACCACTTAGTGAACAATTAGCTGATGTAATTAGTTTATATGTAGGTGAAGAAACATTACAAGCTAGAGTATTTGCTGCGAATAATGATCGTGTGAATCTTAGTAATTATAATGTTTTTGAAATGAATGAGCTTATAAATAAGGGAGAAAAAGCTCTCATCCCTGCCCTAAAATATATATTCTATAAAATAATGAAGAGCTTAGATGGTCGACCTACGTTAATTGTTATTGAAGAAGCTGATACTCTATGGAATAGCCCAACATTTGCTAAAAAACTTGATGAGTGGTTAAAGACCCTTAGAAAAATGAACGTATATATAATTATGGTTACTCTTAATGTACAGTCAATTGCTGATTCTCCAATAAGAAATACTTTATTAACTCAATGTGCAACTATCTTATATACACCCAATCCAGACTTAAAGAAGTCTGAGGTTTTTGATTCTTATAAAAAATTTGGGCTAAGTGATAAGCAAATTCAGTTAATTTGTGAAGCAAAACCTCGTCAAGAGTATTATATTTCAAATAGTGCTGGTAACCGACTATTTAATTTAGATATGAATTATTTTGAGATTGCTAGAGCCTTCTTTGCGCGGACATCAAAGAGTGATATAAATATAGCTAAACATATGAAAGAACAATTCAAGGATGAATTTGCTAATGCATGGCTTAAAGAAAGCGGTATTGATATTGAAATTAGATAAGCCATTATTTAAAACTGTGGCTTATTTTTCATTAGGTTTATTTATGGCCGGAATAGTAGCATTTTTAAAACACTATTTTATGGTTTATAACAGTACTCCTAGTGAAAGGATAGGTTACTATTTAACAATCCCAACTAATAATATAGAATATGGAAATATATACACAATAACAATATCAGACCACTATATGAAGATTATTAAAAGCTTAGGTTTTCATGCAGATAGTTTACTAAAGAGAATTGTAGGAATTCCTGGTGATAAGATTATGATAACTGAAAGTGGTGTTTTACTTAATAATAGGTTATTGCCAAAATCTAAAGCTAAAAAAATAGTAAGAGGTGTTTTTTTAGAACCAGTAGCTATCGGTTTTAAATATCGACTACAAAAAGACGAGTATTGGGTTATGGGTGAAGTATCAAATAGTTATGATAGTAGGTATTTTGGTGTCGTTAGACGCAATCAAATACTAAAAAAAGCCATATTTTTGGTGGAATAAATTTTACAAAAGGAAGAATTTAAATGGCGAAACTTACTAGCAAAGATTTAATCGAGAAAGCACAAAAATTAATTGAACAAGCTAAAAAGATGGAAGAAGCTGAAGCAGCAAAGATTGGAAAATTTGTACTGAATCTATATAAGCAAAAGAAGATAGTAGACCCAGAACTCAATAAACAACTGGATTTGATGTTAAATGGGAAATCCATTAACCAGAAATAATAAATTATATCATAGAAAATGAAAAGAATTTTAATCTTGCTCTTGATTGGTAGGTGTTATGCCACTCCATATAATGATTGTTTCATAAAAGCTTCCAATCAGTATAATGTTCCGAAAGAAATATTAATTGCAATTGCTTCAGTTGAAAGTAAGTTTAAATCTGATGCAATTAACTATAATACTAATGGGAGTTATGATTTAGGTATAATGCAAATTAATTCAAGTTGGTTCCCACAACTTGAGAAATCAGGTATAAATAAGGAAGTACTAAAGTCACCTTGTACTAATATAATGGTTGGAACTTGGATACTTGCACAAAAAATTCAAACTTATGGGTTTAATTGGACAGCAATACAAAGATATAATGGTAGCGATACCCAGTTAAAATATGCTCAAAAAGTTTATACTGCAATTAAAAAGTACTACCCCAACCTCTCTCATTCCGGGAAAATTGTTTTTAATAATACTGAAAGCTCAATAATTAAGCAAAAGAAAAGCCATTTCTTATATGTAAATTAATTTTTTGAAGATAAGGATTTTATCATTATACTTATAGCATTATTTCTAATATTAGCACTTAATGTTTGTGTATGGTATTCTCCTATTCGTGAATTTTTACTAGAAAAAGGTGGGTGTCTTATATGGATATTAGCAATAATAATCTTTGTTACTAGTGCTATTGGAGGAAAGTGTCCAGTTAGAGGTGGATGTGGAAGGTTCCATTCTAGCAAATTTTGGCGATAAAAGTAAAGAAGCAAATACTAAACAATATCACTTGTAGATATTATTATCACCAACATTCAAACTTAGAACTAGTAAAAATTCTTCATGGGTATTTTGGCTCATAACCCCAAAATAATCAAATCTAGCTTTAATTTTTTGATTTATTTTACAATTTATCTTATATCTGTACTATAAATATAAAGATAAGTATAAGTGTGTATTTTATAGGAAATTTAATATGAACCCATTACAAAAAGATTATTCAAATAGTGCAAATTTCTCACTATCGAAAGAAAAGTTAACCTCATCTCAAGAAGATACTAGTATATTATTTTCTTGTCGAGATAATCAAATAATGCAAACTTCAAAATCAGGCTCTATTGAAGAAGTTAAGATAGAAAAATTATTATCAAGTTTGCATGAGCAAATTATACAATTAGTTGATATAGTATTCTCGGAAGATATTTTTAAAGAGTTTAGAACAGCTCTTCAAACAAATATTATTACAGATGGGATTAACTTTAAATATAATGATTGGTCCTTATTACATTTATGTGCATATTACTATGATCCATTTAAAAACGATTATGAAAACAGTTTAGTTAATAGAGTTCCTTCTTGTTTAATCGTAGATCCTGAGGAAATTAAACAATCTGAGGAAAGAAAATTTCTTAATTTAAAAGCGTTAATAAATTTACTCCTTGAAAATGGAGTAAATATAAATACTACAGATACCTACGGTAGGACGCCAATTTGTTTTTTTAGTGATAAGGATTTGTTGCAACAATTTATAAAATATGGTGCTAGTTTGGAGTTGGAAACCAATGATGTGTCTCCTTTACATGTACTTTCATCACTTGTTAATAAATTTGTAGTAGATCATATTACATTTGGCAGCGGCTAATATGTATGAGGGTCAAAATCAAAGTGGAGATTGTTATAATATTAATGCATTGCTTTATTATGCTCCATTAAGTACTAATATAAAAGATCGTTTTGGTTATTATCCATTATTTTATGCATTAGTATTTGGTAGTGAAGAAGCTGAAAATGTATTATTAAAATATAGTTCACATTTAGTAATTGAAGAAACCATTAACCACCTTAGGAATTTTAATAATCGTGAAGAATTACAGAATACTTTATATGATAATGTATACAATGTATATCAATTTAAAATATACTATGGTATGGGCCGTGGCAAAACAAGAAAAAAAGATAATGAATTAGTTAATGTAGCTAATGAAAGAAAGCGAGAAAAAACTTATACCCATAATAATCAAACATATTATTTACATGCTGATGACCATGGGCACAAGCATGTAAAATATTCCAATAGCACTACTAAAAAAAATTTAGCTAATATCAAAAAGCCAGTAGCAACCTTTAATTCAGATTATGCAAGAAACTATAACACAAAGTTATCAGAAGTTATAAAACATGCTATTCACAATAATTTACTCCAAGTTGGTCAACCTGACCAACCTACTATTATTGATATGGGTGAGGTAGTTGGATGGGATCAAAGTAAAGAAACTGCATATATAGAGTTATATTATGGTGGAGAATTTGGGTCACATATGAGACCTAAATGGCAAAATTGAAATATACCATAAATTGATGTTTTTAATTTAGACGTATAAAAGTTGATTTTGCCCAAACCATCGCATTTTTGATCAATTTCATATGTATGACGACCGCTTGCGTTACAATATTTTAATACAGATTTGATATTTCAAGATTTATAAGTTTATTATAAAAGTCCAAGTTTAATCTGTTATGAACTACATGGTTTGGTATAGTACTTATGATTTTATAGATATAGAAGAGTGTTTTATGAAAATTGTAGTAATTGGTGGGGGAAAAGGTGGGACTGGCAAAATAACAATCGCCACTAACTTGGCGGCTATTCGTTCTATTAAAGGTATTGATACACTTTTGGTTAATAATGATCCACAAGCATCTGGCAGTTCTTAGAATTATAAATAGATTAAGTCTTTCCATTTCCGATTTTATCCAAATATGCAAAATTATTTCCACCCATCTCAAATACGTTATGTATACTTCGTTAAAACACTTCATTAGGGTAGCAAGCAGAATGGTGCGTAAATACACGCTAAGGAAAATTTACTAATTAAGTCAGACGGTTATACATAATATTTTTATGGTTCAGAAAACTCATTAGTTATTATTAAACGTTATTTTAGATTAAGTGAACCAGTATTTTTACCCAAAAACTAGCTATTTAACCCCAAAATTTCAGAAAATGTACCTGGTTAAATTTAACGGTCGTTTTGTTATACTTAATGATGTCCTTACAAAAAATAGATTGCCAATAAGCAATGGCTATTATGTTAAGAATCTCACGCTGGAAATGTATAAACAAAATTAATGAATCCGTAATGAAGTCAGCTTCTGCTTATCTTGCAATGGAATATTGGACTTATAATTGGTGTGAAAATATTCGTTCTAAACGGATGTTACGAATGTCGAAAGAAACTTAGTTGTTAATCTAAAACACACTATAAATTTCTTCTGTTGTATCCGTTGGGCCAACACAGGCCCAAAGCAACTACTATTTATTATTTCTAATAACTAACTTTACTATCCCTATAGAATAGGTAAAACATAATAACATGGTTAAACAAAAGCTAACTGGTAAATCAAGATAATAAGAAATATAGAGAGCAGTAACAAGTGAAAGATTAGCAACGCTAACACTTATGGCAATAATGCGATAAATTGAGTCACCCCATTGGATGCCAATTGCTCCTGGAATTATAAGCAAAACAAAAACCAATAAAGTACCAACAACTTGACATGCCATTGATACAGTAATTGCTAGTACCAGAAAAAATATTATTGATAGTAGCTTTACTGATACATTCCTTGATTCTGCAACTACCGGGTCAACTGACGCAAATATCAGAGGTCGACTTATTACTATCATAATAAGTAGAATAACTATTGCCAATCCTAAGAGTTGCCAGATTTGTGCAGTTGATACTGCAAAAATATTGCCAAAAAGAATTGCCATGACACTGCCAGCATAATTATTCTGAAAAAGAAACAGAAAATAAGCTCCTAATCCCAAAACAAATGTTAAAACAACCCCAATGGAAAGATCATTTTTCTTGATTTTGTCTCCCATTAATCCCATTACAATAGCCGCTACTCCATTTAGGATTAGCTGTCCAAGAATTGCAGGAATTCCCAATAAAGCAGAGGCAGAAGCTCCGGTCAGGCTCATATGGCCAAGTGCATGTGCGGCAAAGCTCATACGTCTTAAAATAATAAAAACACTGACGATCCCACATACTGTAGCAACAATAATTCCACCAAATAATGCATTTTGCATAAAGCTATAAGCCCACATAACTATCCTCTTTTACACACTCAATTGTTGGACAATAATGTACACCATTACCACTAAAATGAATAAATGCATCCAGATGGCTAGCTATTTCATGCATATCATGTGAAATTATCATTAAACCAAGTCGTTGATGTCGATGGATTTTCTGCAATGCTTCGATAAAATGCTGTTTAGCATGAGGATCCAGATCAGCTAAAGGTTCGTCAAGCAATAATAATTGAGGCTGGTTAACCAGTGCTTGTGCCAAATAAATTCTCTTTTTTTGACCTCCAGACAATGTGGCAAAAGGCTGATGAGCATAATTGGTAGCACCAACTAGCTCAATCAGCTCTTCTACTTTGTTTTTTAATTTCTTGCCAATCCATGGCAAACCATACTTCCAGCCAGAAAAACTGCTAGTAATTAAACTAGTCCCACTCATTCTGTCTGCAAGATTGATTTCACGTTCCTGAGGGATGTATGAAATTAGATTGTTACACTCTCCAGGCCGTTGTCCAAGTATGGTTAAATCTCCTCTCACAATTGGAATAACACCTAAGATGGTTTTGAGAAAAGTTGACTTCCCAGCACCGTTTTTACCTATAATTCCAATCCATTGATTGTCATTTATTTCAAGGTCAAAAGCTTGGGTCACATTTTTGTAATTATATCCCAGCTCCAGATTTTTACAAATAATCATAAAGAATTATTTCTTGGCTAAAGCCTGGTTAGTATGTTGAATTTCAGTTGTTAACCAGTTATTTATAGTAGTGTTAGCGGGCATCATTTCAGTTACCCCTACAACTGGAATATTATTTTTCTTTGCCAAATCTTGCATATTTTTTGTTATAGAGTCAGAAACCTGGCTATTATAGAATAAAACTTTTACCTGTTTATTGGTAAGAAGGCTTTGGTAATCTGCAATCATTTTAGGTGTAGGGTCAGTATCATTCATCACTTTCCATTGAAAGTCAATACCTTGCATTTTTAAACCCATAGCATCAGCCATATAACCATAAACAGGTTCAGTTGCCGTAACAGAAGTTCCTGCATATTTTGATTTTGTGGTATTTATCATTTTAACTACATTATCATGATCTTTAACAAATTTTGTTAAATTCTGGTTAACATCTTTAGCTTGAGAAGAATTAATCTCTGAAATTTTATCAGCTAGAACTTTTGCAAGCTTGGGAAAAGTCTCAGGCTTATACCATAAATGTGGATTATGACCCGATTTAACCCCAACCAAATCTGCAACGTTAATTATGGTAACTTTTTTCTTATCAATTCCAACAATCATTTGATTAATCCAGCTATCATAATCAGCACCATTATAAATTACAATTTGTGCCTGACCTATTGCTTTGCTTGTTGAGGGAGATGTTGCAAATAAATGAGGGTCTGCATCTGGATTACTAATAATACTTTTTATACTTACTTGATTTCCGCCAATTTCTTTGGCAAGCTCGCCATAAAAATTTTCTGCCGCAACAATATTTATTTCTGCTGCATATGAACTTAATCCAAGTGTAACCAAAAGAGTAAGTAAACTAAATTTTTTCATATAAAAGACCTTTAAAAAAATTAATAATAAAATTTGTTATTCTTCGTCAACAAATGCCCAGAGTGGAAATGGATCTTCAAATTTTGCCCATGAATCCACCCCAGCCCACATTTCTGTATCAGTGAGTAGGCAGCTATCTAGTTTTGAAATTAATGATTCTTTATCAATCCCAATCCCAATAAAAGCCATTTCCTGGCGACGGTCTCCCCATTGTGGATCCCAATCTTTCTGCATCTGAATTAACGCTTCTTCGTCCAGATCTTCAGCCGGGCAACTTGCCCACCACATACCTACTGCTTCATGTTGTACTGCCATCCCAGCCTGGGCAATTTGTCCAACCCAATCATTTCTAGATGCCAACCAAAAATATCCTTTTGCACGAATAACACTGCCCCAATCACTTTCAAGAAATTCATAAAAACGCTTTGGATGAAAAGGCTTTCTAGCCCGATATACAAAGCTGGTTATACCATAAGCTTCTGTCTCAGGAGTATGTTCGCCATTTAATTCCTTAACCCAAAGAGGATAACGACTAGCTTCTTCGTAATTGAATAACCTTGTGCTCAAGATTTCTTTTAAGTCAACCTTGGCGTAATCAGTAATATGTAGCTTTGCCTGCGGATTTAGGCCTTTAATGACAGACACAACTTGATCTAGCATATCTTTATCCACACGTGAAGCTTTATTTACAATAATAACGTTGGCAAACTCAATTTGCTCTACCAGCAAATTTACCAAACTCCGTTCGTCAGCTTCTCCTAAACTTTCCCCAATTTCTTTAAGAAATGTATCTGAGCTGTAATCCTTAAGTAAAGTTTCAGCATTAACGACCGTCACCATAGTATCGAGTTCAGCAACATCAGAAAGTGACTTATCATTTTCATCACGAAAAGCAAACGTGGCTGCAACTGGTAGAGGTTCTGATATACCTGTTGATTCGATTAATAGGTAATCAAATTTATTGCTGCTAGCTAGTTTCTCAACTTCTATTAGCAAATCATCCCGCAAAGTACAGCAGATGCAACCATTTGACATCTCTACTAATTTTTCATCTGTTTTTGATAATTTAGCATCACCACTTTCAATAATTGCTGCATCGATGTTTACTTCAGACATATCATTTACAATAACCGCGACTTTTAAACCTTCACGATTATTCAGAATATTATTTAAAAGAGTTGTCTTACCCGCACCAAGAAATCCCGACAATACAGTTACTGGTAATTTTTTCATTGTTATACAACTTTCTGTTACAAAGTAATATTACTTATCTTGTCATTATTTAGATTTTAATAAAGGTAACTAGCCATTAACTGGGCTTGATACACTCCTCCACCATCCGGGTCGGCGTTGGTTACATAACCGTATCCACCGAAAAATGTCAATCCTTTCACCTGAGGCAAACTATAACTTACTTGAATGTCGTATTCACTACTAGCCGGGATTAGAGTTGTTGCATAATATTGATAGCTTGGCGATATAACCAAGTTGTTACCAAGCAAACTAAGTGATGGAGCAATCTTATAAGCCTGTCCAGATGACCTTTCAACCATACCCTGAATCCAGCCTGTTGTGTATAATGGGTCGGTTGCATACTGATACGTATATGGCGAAACTAGACCACCAGCTTCATAGCCATCTGATGGTCCCCATATATTGTTATAGGCTAACTGCAACCCGAATATTGAGTAATTGAACCCCAACTGCAGTCCAACCATATTACTATTTACACTATTCCCGTAACCGTTGTTATTTAGAATATTTCCTTCCCCATTCTGACCTTGTATAGCTCCCTGTAAACCAAGGGTAAATCCAAGATCATCATTTACTGGAAGTTTTATAGTCGTATCAGCATATGCCATGTTTGCATAGTCAGCAAAAGCATATCCCCATAAACGTAAATTTAACATCTGTCCTGGACTACTCCAGCTCGCACCAGCTGCAATTGTATGCGGACTACCAGCATCACCGATATTTCCAGTGCCAGTCCCATTATCAAAGCCACTATTGTACATTGTCTGCTGACTAAAGCCTTGCTCACCAAGTAGTTGTGCACCATTAATCGCAAATCCGGTTAGTAGCCAGCCACCACCCGGATTTACATTTACCATTGCTCCCTGATAGGTTACCAGATTAAGTGCATTATTTTGGTAATAAGTCATCCAAGGGCTATTACTGATACCTATCCACCCTGCATTCGCCTGAATGATATCTGAGTACTGATACTCCGCGAATAACTCTTGTGGTGTTATTTGTTGTGCCACTGGAAGGCCTTGTGCCTGATTTTCCGGTTCGGCAGGATTCCATTGACTACTAAAAAATGGATTAGCAATTGTCATTAGTCCACCAAATGAGAACCCGGCGATTTGACCAGTTTGCCCGAAGATATTTACTGTATAACCGTAGTTATTTGAGCCATTCTGGTCGACATAGCTGGCAGCGCCAAATACATTCCAGGCTCCATCAGCAAACAGTTTATGGGCAACATTATCTCGGCTAAACTCACTTTCACTGACATTTTGAGTACCACCACCGCTTGGCATACCAATATAAGGATTTTGAATATAGTTGCCTCTAAATATATAGCCGTTATCAGTTGTAACTGGTTGGCTCTCAATTCCTTTTTCCTGTTCTATTACCTGATCCGTTTGTTGTTCATCTGCATAGGCAATACTCCCCATAACGATTAAAATAAACGACAATAATTTTTTCAATGCTACTCCTTTTAGCTTACTTTTTATATGTTACAGTGTAACATTATAGCATAGTAAATATAGCAGTGGTATTATTAAATTAGCAATGTATCTTCATTTGAGCTTATAATATATGATTGTATAACTAGTGTCTTATAAATATTATGACTTCTAAATTTGAAAAAATAATAGATTACTGTGCGACCAAAAGTATTCGCCTTACGAATCAACAATCCATTATTATGAAAATAATTAGCGGAACACAATTGCCTTTAACAGCAAATGATATCCTCTTAAAGTTGAAAGAATTAAATTCCACAGCTAATAGGATGACAATTCATCGAGCATTAGAAATTTTAGTACAAGCTGGCTTGATTCATAAGGTTGCATTTAATCATACTTACAAGCTATGTAATCATCTTTACTGCAACCATAGTCATAGCTGCCAAATATTTGTATGCCAAAATTGTTATAAACAAGTTGAGATTCATGATTCCCGAATTACTAAAATGCTCCAAACCATAGGTAAATCATACGGTTTTCATGTTAATCATCCAATTGAAATTACAGGCAAATGCAACGAATGTATTCAACTAAAATGAAACAATAAGAAACACTGAATTTTATTCAGAGCCTTTTTATTCACATAAGCTAACTATCTACTGAGTAAATTAACACAGAACCGTAAGTTTCTGTTTAAATGTGCCCGCTGATCCA
>JBKDHQ010000051.1:0-257 GCA_046336365.1 Neisseriaceae bacterium | reverse complement strand
TGTTAACAAGTATTGGGAGAATAAAAATGTTATTAGAAACCTTTAAATCAGTACCAGATCATAGAAGAGCCCAAGGTCGTAAGTATGATTTAGGCACATTATTATTCTTGAGTACCTTAGCCTTATTAAGCGGAGCAAAAGGCTATAAGGATATTTGTACATATATAAATAGTAGATTCGGAGAATTAAAGGAATTGTTTGCCATTAAATGGCGTGAAGCTCCTAAAAGGACAACAGTAAATGATACATTGCGTGGT
>JBKDHQ010000050.1:0-5132 GCA_046336365.1 Neisseriaceae bacterium | reverse complement strand
GGGGTTGCAAGAAGGAACCGTCGAAATGTCTGAGCTAGGATATTTGCCAACTTATTACCATCTTAAATTTTTACTCAATTTTTTAATTAACCAAAGAATAATAAAATAAATTGCTATTATTGCTGTTGCGACTATTAATGGAGTCAGTAACCAGATCCAAGAGGATGGGTTTAATAAGTTGCACTTGTTATAGTTCGTTACAAATATATAGAACACAAAGCCATAAACTAATAAAACAACGATTCGATTTGCCCAAGCATTATTTGTAATAAAAATTGCATAAAAAACATCTCCCCAAGTTTTACCTATTTTATTTTCAAATTCATTCGGTTCTTTTGGAGATGTCTGTGCTATCGGATTAGAAATATCAGTTGCTCCAGTTTCATTCATATTCCTAATATGATCTGGTAGTTCGTGTTGTCTACTATCTAAGACGGTACTTGCATCATCTGAGTGGCTATTTTCATCATACAACTCTTCTGTTGTAGTTGTAGTAGTTATTTTTCTTCTAGATATTGCCACTACCATCAAACTCCCATAGAATCTAATAATATACTAATTCTATTCCATGTCATTTTCATTGATTCATCTATTAATATTTTAATATTTTTATTATTGCTATTAAATCTTTGGCTTTTAAAGCAATCAATATCAATATATATTCCTGTAGTTGACAATATTTCTGATTTAAAACCGAAATATTTGAAGGCTTCATTTTTTTTAATTGGGCCTACAAGCGTTCTTATTTCAAAATCTTTTTCTTTTATTTCAACAATAATTTGAAGATCTTTCTGTTGGCCGCCAAACAAATTTAATGTATTTTCCTTAAAGAATATAGTACAGATTTTTTTGTTAATTTCTTCAAATTGTAAATCACATGGAACAAAACATTTGGTCCTAACTCCAACGCGTTTTATCTCTGGTACATTGTATAATTTACTATTTTGTAGTATTCTAAAAAATTTCTCGGTTTGATCTTCAAAGTAATTTTTAGTGGGTGGGTCAAACACAGTAAATCTTACAAGGTTATAGCTAATAATAGCTTCTTTTTCTTTTGTTATTGCTTTAGCATTATATAACTGAATACCATTTGCATCTATTCGCCAATCAGAAAATATTTCAGATGCCCTTATAATATCAGCAATTTGTCCTTTTTTATCTAAAAATAATCCATTAGCCTCGTGCTGTATTTCAAATATATGTTCTGTAATTACATCAGATGTTAACTTATTTTTATTCATTGTGTAGCTCCATACATATGAAAGTCCTATACATAACTTCTAATTAAGATTTACTATTAGCAATTGTAATACTTTTAATATTTCGTTTTTTAATATACTCATTAAGACCGATGTGGTTACTATAGCCCAAATAATTAGCTATTTTTCTGACTGACAACCCCAATGCAAGTAACTCTTTAATTTTAAGAATATCCTTATCAAATTTACTTTTCTGTATTGTACCTTTTGGTTTTCCAAGCGTAATACCTTGAGATTTCTTATTAGCTAGAGCTTCTTTTGTCCTTAAACTAATTAAATCTCTTTCTAATTCAGCAAATAAAGAAAATAATGCAATAATTATTTTAGAATTCATGTCATGTTGTTTAATGTCAAGATTTTGCTTAATAGCGATTACACGAACCTGCGTTTTAATTAGAGCATTAATTAATCCTATAATCTCAGCGGTACTTCTACCTAATCTACTTAACTCAGTAACAATCAAGGTATCAGCATCATTTAATGATGCAACCATTTCATCAATTCGCCTATCCTTGCTAGTTTTTCTACTAGATATCGTTATTTGAATAAACTGATCGACCTTTAATTGATGTTTACTGGCATATTCAAAAATTTCCAGCTTCTGATTATTCAAATCTTGTTTATCAGTAGAAGCCCGTATATAAGCTATGATTTTTGGCATATTTTTATCACTGTTAAGTCTTAAGGTTAAATCATGTTATAAATTATACAATTTGTTGATAAGATAAGAATTATATCACACTAACAAAACTGATGTATAATAACGATCGTATTCAATTATACAAGTTTACCTCTCATGCGTGCAACAAATGAACGATTAACTATCCTATCAGAAGATGAACAATTTGCATTATATGAAATACCGGATTTTGATGAAGAACAGCGTCAATATTATCTTCAATTTACTGAGTTTGAACAAGATATCATTTATAAACGTAAATCCTTATCAGACAAGCTTTATTGTGCTATACAAATTGGATATTTTAAAGCTAAACAAATATTTTTTGATTTAACTTGGGATAATATTCCAGAAGATGATTGTTTATACGTTCTGGAGCATTATTTACCAGATATCACTTGGACACCGGAACCCGTAAGTAGGCATGAATTTTATTTGCAACGTAGCATAATCATCACTCATTTTGGATTTCAAAACTGGAAACACCCTACACATAAACCTTTATTATTAGAACAAATCGCTAATATAATAAAACGAGATACAGACCCATCCTTTATTCTACCAGAGCTAATTTGTTGGTTAAATAAAATGCAGATTATACGACCTGGCTATACTACCTTGCAAACTATAATTTCTAGAGCATTAACTGATGAGAGAGAACGGTTAGCTAAAATTGTTAAAGGTAATATTACGAATGATATGCAAAATCAATTAGATATTCTTTTATCTACTGATAATATGATATCAGACCTTGCTGCTCTAAAACAGGACGCCAAAGATTTTAAGTACCGTATTATGCAAGCAGAATGTGATAAACTAAAAATATTAAAACCCCTATATAAATTAGCTAAAACTTTACTACCAGTGTTATCAATATCACAACAAAACATTAATTATTATTCTAGTCTGGCTCATTTTTATACAGTATACCAATTAAGGGAATTCAAGCCGGAACAAAGAAATTTATATTTGTTATGTTATGCATGGCATAGGTATCAGCAAGTTACCGATAATCTTACTGATGCATTTTGCTATCACATTAAGCATTTTGATGATTTTTTAAAATTAAGGTTACAAAAACACAGGACAGAATCTTATAGAAAACAACGTAAACAAGCAAAAAAAGTGAGTAAACTATTACGATTATTTATAGATGATAAATATGAAGATGAAACTCCTTATGGAAATATTAGAAAGATAGCCTTTAAAATCCTATCAAAAGAACAAATTGAAGCACTATCTTTAGATCTTGCACAACTTAGCAATTCTGAACAAGAAATAACATGGAATATATTTGATAAAGACGGTTTTAGGTTTAGAAGATATTTACGACCTTTATTTATTAACCTAGATTTAGACAATAATAATACTGACAATAACTTTCTATTAGCAATCCAAATAGTTAAAGAACGGTTTAGTAAACAACAGCACCTTCCTTTAAAAGAATCTGCGTTAATAGATATTATCCCTAAAGGATTACAACCTTATTTGCTTCTATCAGACAAAAATAATAACAAAATTTTACATGTAGAACGTTATGAGTATTGGTTATATCGACAATGCCGAGAAAAAATACTTAATGGAGAACTATGCTTGGATGATAGTAATGAGCACCGCAGTTTTGATAGCGAATTAATTACTCCAGAAAAAGAGCAAGAAATATTTTTAACCTCAAATATTGCTAATTTTAATCAACCCTTAAGTGAAATTATAGATAAATTAATTGATGAGCTAGAAAACCTTTGGATTACATTTAATCGTAAACTACGTAAGGGTGAATTTAAACATTTAGAGTATGATAAATTTCTCAACCAATTAATTGTGAGAAAAGTACCTGAGATAGAGGATGAAGATACTCAATTTCAGTTTTATAAGCAACTTTCTCCTTGCAATATTATCAATTTATTACAGTTTGTAAATGAAAAATGTGAGTTTTTAAAGACACTTACACCATTACAATCTCGCTACTCTAAAAAATATCCAATAGAAAATGAATTATTTGCAGTATTAATAGCTTATGCAATGAATCATGGAATAAATACTATGGCTGATGTAAGTAATATACCGTATCACACATTATTTTATAACTACAAACAATATTTTAGAGAAAATACACTACAAAAAGCAAATGATATTTTAAGTGCAGCAACATCTAAATTACCAATTTTCCCATATTATGAGAATGGACTTAGCGTTAGATTTGGTGCAGTAGATGGGCAAAAATTTAGTGTAAATAGACCAACAATGAAAGCAAGACACTCTAAAAAGTATTTCGGACGTGGACGAGGAGTAGTTGCTTATACGTTGTTATGCAACCATATTCCACTTAAAAGCAGAGTTATAAGTGCTCATAATCATGAAAGTTATTATGTATTTGATATTGTCTATAACAATTCTTCTACAATAATTCCTGAGGCGATTACTGGGGATATGCATAGTGTAAACAAAGCTAATTTTATAATATTATTTTGGTTTGGAATACTATTTAATCCTAGATTTACTGATATAGTATCAGAAATATCAAAAGTTTGTGGTACCAAAGACGAGCAAGGATATACAAAGTTTTTAATTAAACCAGAAGATACATTTGATCGTGAATTAGTTCTCTCCGAAGAAAAAAGTATAAAAAGAATTATGGCAACACTGGCACAAAAAGAAATATCCCAGCATGTATTGATTAAAAAACTATGTACCTACACTACAAATAATACTCGCAAAGCTTTATTTGAACTTGATAAATTAGTCAAAAGTATTTATGTTTTAAAATATGCTATGAATTACGAATTACAGCAGGAAGTACACAAATCTCAAAATAGGCTTGAAGCATATCATCAATTACGCTCTGCAATTGCTCAAATAGGTGGCAAAAAGGAATTATCGGGCAGAACAGATATTGAAGTTGAAATCAGCAATCAATGTGGGTGGCTTATTGCAAATGCAATTATTCATTATAATTCAGCGATATTGAGTAAATTATTAGAAATTTATCAGACAAATAATAATGCAAAAGGTTTAATTGAGTTATCAAAACTATCACCAGTTGCATGGCAACATATTCACATGATAGGGCAATATTTATTTGAGAATCAAGACTCTGGAATAGATTTAGAGAATATCTTATCTAGTGTAATTTCGGATGAAAAATCAGAAAAAATTTAACTCAGACGTTTCGACGGTTCCTTCTTGCAACCCCA
>JBKDHQ010000049.1:0-16747 GCA_046336365.1 Neisseriaceae bacterium | reverse complement strand
CTTTTGCTCCGCTTAATAAGGCTAAGGTACTCAAGAATAATAATGTGCCTAAATCATACTTACGACCTTGGGCTCTTCTATGATCTGGTACTGATTTAAAGGTTTCTAATAACATTTTTATTCTCCCAATACTTGTTAACATTCCTTATTATACAACATTTTCTTAGCGCCGGTTTGCCGTGCGTGCCGCCCATTCATTCATGAAAACCTCCCCAAAATTGTAACTTTTATTTTATTAATTTTGGTAAAATATAATCTTTATAACATTATTAACGTACGAGGAGTTAACAATGGAAGTGGAACTAAAAAAATTACGAAATCAAGAAGCTAATACTAATTCCAGCAATCTTAGTAGTAAAAATCAACCAGACACAACCATAATTAAATTTTTAGACAATAAAGATTCAAAATTATCAAACTTTGGAAAAGAGATCATTAAAAATTTGATTTTATATAAGTATGACAGGAAACTTAAGCTTAAAAATAAAAATGAAGGAGTTGAAATATTTAAAGCTTTATTAGAAAAATATGATGATGTAAAGAATGAAATTCCAGAAAATTTTGCGGCTTCTTTAGTATCATTTGCTTCTCATACAACTTGGGTTATTAAAACTGGAATGCCGACGCAATTAAAAAATTTACTATCCGGAGTCGATAATAGTGGTAATGAATTAAATTATGAGGTTAGAATAAAAATTAAAGAAGCGATCGTGGAATGTAAAAAGGAAAACTCAGAAGTTGAAAAATTTTTATCTGATGAGAAAGTAGAACCCATTGAGATAAAAACTTTATTTGATGTTAAGGTAAAATCTACCCAAAAAACTGCCTGCATTCATAATAGTGTTGTTAATCTTATTACTCCAGAAAGTTTATTCCTAGATAAACAGTTAAAACAAATTGAGATAGCTGCAAAATTTATTTGTGATACAAAAGAATTGAAAATCATTAATTATTTAATTGGAAAAGATATTCAAGGTAATGTTACTTTTACACAAATGAATACGCCCAGTGAGAGAAAAACCAAATTAGATGAATTATCTAGTTTAATTTTAAACTACTTTATAATTAATACTAAATATAAAAACGAATTACTGGCTAAGGTGCAAACTAGCAACATTCAGAAAACTGAAGGCCATGATAAAATATTCATGAAATTATTTAATATGAATTTTGCTGATTTTATAATCTTTATCAATAGTAATATCGAAAAAGAATATTTGGAGAAAAGTCTAACTAAAAAAGTTGAAATTTCAAATGGACTGTATACATTAAAAGCAAAGATAACAAACCCTAAAGATGTCATTAAATTCGTAAGCCCAGATAATAGGATAGCAGGAATACATTCTAATATAGGATCACGTTCTGGTTCAATTAGCTACGAACCAGATTTTATATGGGAAAAAGAAGTTATAGAATTAGTTTTCGATAATTCTAGAGTATCATTTAGTCAAGTTTATAACACTAAATCAACAAATTTTTCTCTTAATATCAAAGGATATAAAACGAATTCATCAGCTAATAAAGAGCTAAAAAAGGACGATTTTAATACTAATGCTGTTGGGATAAACCATAATCTCTTAACCTTCAATTTTTCTAATAATACAGATGAATATACAACAGAGATTCATACTGCTGGTTCATATAAAAGTAGTGAGGATAATTATAAAAATGATGCGATGCAATTATTACAATATTTTAAAAATGATAGTAAGAACATAATTGACCTTCGGTTTTTGAAAAGTTTTGGAGGTGATCAAAACACATATACTCAACATCAAACTTTGATGAAGGAAGTCGTTGAAAAAGAAGATATGGGATATAATATATTATGGCTGAACTCTTGCGGTATGGCGACTGAGTATGTTACTTTAATAAAAGAACCAGAAGTCAATGTTAATCAAATTATTTATATATTATGTACAGATTCTAAATATATTGCAGATACTAACCTTCAAAAACATATAGAACATGCTAAAAAGTTGCTGGAAAAATTATTAACGAGCAAAAAATATGATAATTTGAACAATTCGAGAACCATATTTGCATTGATACTTATTATTACATCTGTTATGCCTAAAGAAAAACAACCTAATCTATTTTGTGGATGCATGTCGGCAAAAGACCGCACCATGTCATTTGTTGCTTCCGCATCAATTATATCCGCTTTGTTTTTTCATCGAGTTTATGGGGGAAAAAAATATACCGAAGAAGGTTTATTTGCTTTCCTAGATCTAAACCGAGGGTCTTTAGTAGAAGATGAATTAGATGAAGAAGAATTAAACTTAGTTAAAGCAATGTTAAATAATCCTGTGCTATTCAATGTATTATCTAAGTGTGGTACTGGACAATATAATAATAAGAATCTTTACATAGTAAATGATCTTATTAAACATTGCCCTAGTTTACAAAATATATCGATAGAAAAATCACTAATAAATTGTAAAGCATAAAGTTTAGTTCAATTTAAAGCCTCATGGATTTAATCACATGAGGCTTTATTAATAAAACTATAACTAGTAATACGCTAGTTTATTCAAGAACTTTTATTTCCTGTTTAAATTTTAGTGCTTCTTTTCTTTGCAGCGTAAGTGATCTCTCCTTATAATGAGTTATATTACCAGCCAATTCATCTTTTAATAAGTCGATAGCAGCATAAGTATCTTCTGCTTCCACCCTTCCTCCATAATTTTTTTCTGGAGTATGAATACTTACTTCTGCATAGTATATTTTGCCTTTTTCTTGTTTATTTCCAACTCTTCCAAGTCTACAATTGAAACTTACTGCATCATCATCATCATGAGATATATATTTAAATAAATAGGCCATTTTATCCTCAACATAAGTCTTGATTGCATCTGTAAGTTCAAAATCTTTACAGTAAATTGTCAAATTTTTCATGCTACTTTCCTTCAAAATTATAAGCTTAATTATGTTTATCCAGATTAATAAAAATTAAAACTTTTTTTAAGATCCTCTAAAATTCTTATCTATATAGATATTATACTCCTCCTAAAAGGAAAAATTTATATTATTTTTTACAAATTTTGTTAAAAATTATATTGGTTATTTCCCTGGATTGTTCAAACATTTTGCATAATCACTTTTATCAATAAACAACATAAAGCAATAGTATTTATTCCAATATTTATCATCATGTATCATACGTATAGTCTGACTTGAATTACCATCATAGTTAGTTTGATATAACCTAGCTGCTTTACTATTAATATCATTAGGAAATCTAGCTATAAACTTATCTAAGCTATCTGTTGTATTATAGCTATTAGGATAACTATACATTTGTAGCCATACTAAATCTTTATTTTTATTTATTACTTCAAAAGTTGTAAATTTAGTGATTTGTCCAGTATTTTCATTATACTCAACTAATTTTAATCCTGCATTATTTCCAAAATATCTATTTAATGCAATTGTACCTAAAACAGGGACCCCCCCTACTTCTTGGAAATATTCAGCATGAAGATGACCTGAATAAATATTTGCTATATTATTACTATATTTTTTAAGGAGTGTAACATACTGGTTTTGTAAAAAGCTATCTAATAGCATAACAGTATTATTTTTCTTTATAGAGCTATACACATCAACCCCTAAAGGCATATGTTGAAGAATAATCATCTTTTTACCAGCTTGCTTATTTATAAATAATTGTTGATTAAGCCAGTTTAATTCTTCTTGTGCAGCCTTTTTATTGGCCGTATCATTATTATGGCTAGTAAATACATTATCATTAATACCAATTATCTGTATTTTATTATTTAGTGGTATAGAATAATATCCACCTTTTGTAAATTGATCAACAAAACTTATTTGATTTGGTTCTGGCAAATATGCTGATAATCCAATAGCAATTTTTTTCAACCAATTATTAGTTGGTAACTTATAATCACCTTGGTCTGAATCATTATTACCAAGTACAAAATAAATCTTACTTCTTGGAAAAATATTATGTATTTTTAACAAAACGTATAATAAAGTTTTAGCTTTAAACTCTGCAATATCTTTTTGTGAAGTAAACGTTTTATAATATTTATATTTTAAGCTAAATCC
This sequence comes from Neisseriaceae bacterium, assembly GCA_046336365.1. Classification (GTDB taxonomy): domain Bacteria; phylum Pseudomonadota; class Gammaproteobacteria; order Burkholderiales; family UBA11063; genus Aquella. The sequence goes on along the minus strand of JBKDHQ010000049.1, from coordinate 12,676 downwards.
ATGAGTAAGCATATCTCCAGTAATAAATATATTTAAATTTTGATCTGGCTTTATTTGTTCTTTAAATTTTATTAAAGATTTAGTTAACAGAAAATTATTAGTTTCTTCTTTATAATTACTAGGTACAGTTTCATCAAACTGCCACTTTTCAATAGGATTCTCAATAAGCGAATTTAATTTAGAACAGTGTAAAGGCATCCTAGAACAATCTGCAAATGGGTTAAAGTGAATATCTGAGATAACTAATGCTTTATCTGCAAATACTAGATTAACTAAAATAAAAAATATAGTAAAAGTTAACTTTTTAAACATTGCTACACTTCCTTATATATAAAAACATTAATTATTTACCTGAATCCTCACTTTTTTTATATTGTTTTTAATATTGATACATAGATATAAATTTTTATGGAGTTTTCAAGTTTTAGCATAATTAAAGTTAAATTCCGTTTAAAATTTTGCCCATGAACATAGTGAATGTTGCAAGATTTAGGAATTTAATGCATAATTTTGCGTTAATAAACTTGTATGGAATAAAAATTTATATCTATGTATCAAATATCTTTTATTTAATAAAAAGTGAGGATTCAGGTATCATTTAAATTAATATAAAAGATTTATTCATAAATAACATTTAATATTTCAATTTCATCTATACCAGATGGTGAATTAAACTCAAATTCGTCACCAATTTTTTTGTTTAATAGCATTTTTGCTAATGGAGATGTCCAACTAATGTGATTATATTTCGGATCAATTTCATCTTGACCTACAATTTTAACCGTTGCTTCTATCTTATTATTACGCATAATCGTCACAGTAGCTCCAAAAAATATTTTTTCATTGCCCTTATTTAAATTATAATTAACAACTTCAAAATGCGCAATCTTTCTAGTTAAAAGATGAATCTTACGATCAATTTCTCTTAATCTTCGTTTACCATAAATATAATCAGCATTTTCAGATCTATCACCATTACTTGCTGCCCAATTTATCACTTGAACAAGTTCTGGCCTTTCTTTAGTCACTAAATTATGCAATTCTTCTTTTAATTTAGTATATCCATTTGGTGTAATATAATTTTTCTTTTCCATCTTACTTTTAGCTGTTATATAATATTGCGCATTAGTATAACATACATTTTATACCAAATTCACAATTAACTTATCTAACATATGACAATCTTATGTTCTACTCGTGCATAGTGTTCGAAACAACATTGATGAATTAATTTGTAAAAATGGTATTAGGATAAAAAATGGCAAAAAGTAAAACGGCTTATGAATGTAGTGAATGTGGTGAAAAATTTCCTAAATGGCAAGGTAAATGCACAAGCTGCGGCGCATGGAATAGCTTAAGTGAAACTATTATTGAAGATTCTATCAATAAAAACCCACGATTTAAAAGCTTAAATAATAGCTCCCATGTAGTGAGTTTAAGTAATGTGGAAATGGAAGACATAACTCGTAAACACACTGGTATTTCAGAATTAGATCGGGTGCTTGGCGGAGGAGTTGCAGTCGGATCGGTAATTTTACTTGGAGGTGACCCAGGGATAGGAAAATCCACCTTGCTATTACAAACTCTAGAAAAGATTTCAGCACAAAATAAAGTACTTTATATAACAGGTGAAGAATCAGTACAACAAGTTGCATTACGGGCTAATCGATTAGGCATTACAACAAACGATAACCTTCGTCTCATGGCAGAAATTGGTTTGAATCACATAATCCATGCTATTGAAAAGGAATCTCCAGAAATAGTAGTAATAGATTCTATACAAACCATGTACACAGAATTATTACAATCAGCTCCTGGCTCAGTTGCTCAAGTAAGAGAATGTGCAAGTATATTAACTAGAATTGCAAAACAAAAACATATCACTATAATTATGGTAGGTCATGTTACAAAGGATGGTAGTCTTGCTGGCCCAAGAGTTTTAGAACACATTGTAGATGCAGTATTATATTTTGAAGGTGAACAACATTCAAATTTTAGAATGTTACGTAGTGTAAAAAATCGCTTTGGTGCTGTAAATGAACTTGGAGTATTTGCAATGACGGACAAAGGATTACGTGAAGTAAATAACCCATCTGCTCTATTTTTATCTTCTTATAGGTCAAAAACACCAGGTAGCTGCATCCTAATTACTCAGGAAGGTACAAGACCATTACTTGTTGAAGTTCAAGCATTAGTTGACCATTCACATATTATGCCACCTAAGAGGCTAGCAGTTGGTATGGATAGTTATCGTTTATCCATGCTAATTGCGATAATGCAACGTAATCTACATCTACAATTATATGATCAAGATATTTTTTTAAATGTAGTAGGAGGAGTCCGCGTATCAGAACCAGCTATTGATCTTGCTGTATGTCTTGCAATAGTTTCTTCTTTTAAGAATAAGCCGCTACCCGATAAACTTGCTGTTTGTGGAGAAATAGGATTATCTGGTGAAATTCGCACTATTCAAAAAGGACAGGATCGAATTAAAGAAGCGATAAAGCTAGGTTTTGAAAAAATAATCGTCCCTAAAGCCAATGCGCCAAAGGAATCAGTTAAAAATGTAGAAATTGTTCCTGTACATAATTTGCAAAATGTTATAAGCTATTGTTTTGGATAATCAAGCATTGTCAGATATTTTGTATAAACACATTATATACTCAAATAAATTCAAGTTCCATGGAGACGACAAGCGACGTCGCCTACTAGTAGTAAGCGAGGAGCTTGGCAACAAACAGGTAACTTAAATCTGAAAGAGTATAGGCAAAGATGCTTGCAGTTGTGTTACAATACCCTACTTACTATTACAAAGATGAGATAATTTATGAGAAATTTACGTAATGTTGCAATCATTGCCCATGTTGACCATGGAAAAACGACACTAGTTGATAAACTATTACATGATGCTGGCACATTTTCTGCACATCAACAAGTTGCTGAGAGAGTTATGGATAGCAATGATTTAGAAAAAGAGCGAGGTATTACTATATTAGCCAAAAACGTATCTTTGGAATATAAGGAAACTCGTATAAATATAGTAGATACTCCAGGGCATGCTGATTTTGGTGGAGAGGTTGAACGTGTACTTGGTATGGTAGATGGAGTTTTGCTTTTAGTAGATGCTGTAGAAGGCCCAATGCCACAAACTAGGTTTGTGACTAAAAAAGCATTATCTCTTGGTTTAAAACCGATTGTAGTTATTAACAAAGTTGATCGACATGGAGCAAGAGCAGATTGGGTTATAGATCAAACTTTTGATTTATTTGATAAACTAGGTGCAACTGAAGAACAACTTGATTTTCCTGTAGTATATGCATCAGCATTAAATGGGTTTGCAACATTAGATCTGTCTCACATTACAACTAATATGCAAGATTTATTTGAGACAATTTTAAAACATGTTAAAGCTCCTGATAGCATAATAGATGCTCCACTGCAGTTACAGATTTCTGCACTTGACTATTCTAATTTCGTGGGTAGAATTGGAATTGGAAGAATTAAACAAGGCATGATCAAACCGAATCAACAGGTAATTGTTGCAACAGGTATAGATGGGGAAAGAAAAACTGCAAAAATTAACCAAGTACAAGTATTACAAGGTCTGGAAAAAGTAAGTGTCCCAGAAGCATCTGCTGGCGATATTGTATTAATCAATGGTATTGAAGAGCTAAATATTGGACAAACAATTTGTGATGTAAATAATCCGCAACCATTGCCAATGCTAACCATTGATGAACCAACCCTTAGCATGAATTTCCAGGTAAATACATCTCCTTTGGCTGGAACCGAAGGAAAATTCGTTACAAGTCGTCAAATTCGTGAACGCTTACAAAAAGAATTATTAACAAATGTTGCATTAAAAGTTGAAGATACTGATAATACCGATGTCTTTCTGGTTTCAGGGCGTGGTGAATTGCATTTGACTATTCTTTTAGAAAATATGCGTCGTGAAGGTTATGAATTAGCAGTTGCTAAACCACATGTTGTAATTAAAACAATTAATGGTGAAAAATGCGAACCATATGAAATATTGACTGTTGATGTAGAAGATGAGCATCAAGGTAGTATAATGGAAGAACTTGGCCGTCGTCGCGGCGAGTTACTTGATATGACTTCAGACGGCAAGGGACGTACCCGCTTAGAATATCGTATACCTGCACGTGGTTTAATTGGATTTCAGGGTGAATTCCTAACTCTAACCCGTGGAACAGGCTTAATAGCGCATGTCTTTGATGATTATGGGCCGATGAAAGCTGATATTCCAGGAAGGCGTAATGGAGTTTTAATTTCACAGGAAAACGGTGACGCTGTAGCTTATGCTCTATGGGGTCTTGAGGATCGCGGGCGCATGTTTGTTTCTCCAGGTGAAAAATTATATGAAGGCATGGTTATTGGCATTCACAGTCGTGATAATGATCTAGTTGTTAATCCAATACGCGGCAAAAAATTAACCAATGTAAGAGCATCGGGTAAGGATGAAGCTATTAGTTTAACTCCACCGATTAAATTATCATTAGAACGTGCAATTGAATTTATAGAAGATGATGAGTTAGTTGAAATAACACCAAAATCAATTCGTATTAGAAAACGCTTTTTATCTGAAAATGATAGAAAAAGAGCGTCTAGAAACTAGAATAAACTTACAAAGGATCATTAATCATGATGGGTAACCTTAATCAAAAACAAAAAATACTAATAGAACTGTATGGATTTATGGTTGCATCACGCGAATCTGATATTGTAGAATCTGAACTAGTAAATAGTGGAGAAGCAAACTTTTTAGCTTCAAGTAAAGGCCATGAAAGTGGCGTAATTTTTGCCCCATTTCTAAATAAATCTGACTATTTGCATTGTCATTACCGAGATAAAGCATTAATGCTTGCTCGAGGCATAAAATCAGAAATGTTCTTCTACTCTGCATTAACAAAAGCCGAATCTCACTCTGCTGGACGCCAGATGGTTTCTCACATGAGCGCACCTGAATTAAATATAACAAGTATAGTTGCTGCAGTTGGAAGTAATGCCTTGCAAGCAGCTGGTGTTGCACATGCAATAAAAGATCAACCTGACAATCCTATTGTACTATGTGTTGTTGGAGATGGGACAACTCAACAAGGTGAGGTATTTGAAGCAATAGCAGAAGCAAAAAGATCTACATTACCAGTTTTATTTGTAATACAAAATAATAACTTTGCAATTTCGACACGTACGACAGGGAAAACCTTTTTCTCCCTACCAGATGGAACCAACCCAAGTTCTTTTTATGATATTCCTATTACTTATATTGACGGGATTGATATATTTAAGTCTTATGATGTCATTGAAAAAACTATTGCGAACATGCGTGAAGACCGCAAGCCTCAATTTATAGTGCTCAATCTCGAACGGCTTGATAACCATTCTAATGCAGATGACCAAAAATTATACAGAACAGTTGATGAAATTGAATTAAGTAATAATAATGATCCTATTACTAAAGCTTATAACTCTCTAATTGAAATTGGCGTATCTTCAGAAATTTTAGACACTACAAAAAACTCAGTAATCGAAAAGGTACGTCTAGCAATTGATGTTGCCAGAAAAGGTACACAACCAAAATCTTGTTTTGATGCATCTGCTGAATTACCTGCTGAATTACAATCAACTGCTTTAGAATATAGAGGCGATTTTAATGATCCAGATCGTTATACTATGTTAGAAGCTATGCGTGAAGTCTTTAATCATCATCTGGTTAATGACCCTAATGTATATTTACTTGGTGAAGATATCGAAGACAAAAAAGGTGATGTTTTTGGAGTAACTAAAGGCCTCTCAACCAAATATCCGAATCAAGTAAAAAATAGTGCACTCAGTGAATCGACTATTATAGGTGTATCAATTGGTATGGCATTAGCAGGTAAAAGACCTGTAGCGTTTATTCAATTTGCAGATTTTATAGCTCCAGCATTTAATCAAATTTATACTGAACTAGCAACTATGTACTGGCGAACTAATGGAAGCTGGCAAAGTCCAGTTATTATCTTTGCAGCATGTGGTGGTTATCGTCCTGGATTAGGACCATTTCATTCTCAAACTAATGAGGCAACTTATGCTCATATTCCTGGAATTGATGTATATATGCCTTCAAATGCAGCCGATGCTGCAGGTATGCTAAATGCTGCATTTAAATCTAATCGACCAAGCATGTTCTTATACCCAAAAAAGCTTTTAAATAATGGCAGCATTAGTGATACTACATCACGCGACATTTATAAGCATTTAATTCCTATTGGAAAAGCTAGAGTTGAAAGATCTGGTACTGATCTTACTATGGTTGCTTGGGGCAATACTGTATCTCTTTGTAAAGAAGTATCTGATACATTAGAAGTACACGGTGTATCTTGTGAAATAATTGATTTACGTAGTATAAAACCATATGATAAGGATTTGATAATACGTTCAGTAGAAAAAACCAAGCGACTTATTGTTGTACATGAAGATAATATTACCTGTGGTGTAGGTGGTGAAATTATTGCAACTGTAGTGGAAAATTGTAAAACAGCAATTAGAGCTAAACGTGTAGCAAGGCTTGATACATATACCCCATGCAATTTTATAAATCAGCTAGAGGTATTACCAACATATGAAAAAATACTTACTGTTGCATGTGAGTTACTTGATTTTACACTTACTTGGCAACAAGAAGAAAATCACGATCAATCTATTTATAATGTTGAGGTAATTGGAGCAAGCCCTTCTGATGAAAGCGTATTAATTAACACTATATTTGTGAAAATAGGTGATAATATTAAGTCAGGAGATAAGCTTGTTGATATTGAAGCCAGTAAAGCAGCTGGAGAGATTTTATCACCATGTAGCGGTATTGTTGAAGAGATTATGGTTAATGAATCTGAAAGAGCTATAGTTGGTAATATTTTGCTTAAAATTAAGCTTCAAGAAGGGTTAACCAACCAATCACAACAACAACGTGCTAAACCAATCTTAATTAGAAATAACTCTAAAGCTAATCTATCGATGAATGTAACTTCAGTTGGTGGCCTATATCCTGTGGGAATAAATGTACCAGCATTTAAAACTGGATCAAGACTGGTTAAAAATGCTGAGCTACTTTCTAATTTCCCAGATTATAATAATGAAGATATTATCAAACGCACAGGTATTAGCCAACGCTATTGGATTAATGAAGAAGATGAAGATATTATTGATATTGCGGCTAATTCTGCTATTAAAGCATTAAATGATTCAAATTTAAAACTAAGCGATATTAATGCTATAATTTGTTCCACTTGTACCCCCAATAAGTATCTAAGCCCTTCTACAGCATGTTTAATTTTAGAGAAATTATATAAAGTATTTGGTGAACATTCTATCCTTGCATATGATATAAACGCTGCGTGCAGTGGCTTTATCTTTGCTCTACAAAATGCCAAAGATTATTTACAAACCAGGCCTAATGAGCGTGTTTTATTGATTACTGCAGAGTATTTATCTAAACGGGTTAATCCGAAAGATTTTGATACAGCATTTATATTTGGAGATGCAGCAACTGCAACTATTGTATCCGGCAATGATTATATAGAAAATTGTAAAGCTACAATTGAACAAATATATTTAACTTCAATAGCTGAAAATGGTGATATATTAAATGTACCAACTATTGATGAAAAAGGTATAAATTTACAAGGTAAAAAACTATTTAATTTTGCAGTAAAATCAATGGCTATGGCAGCTCATAAATGTTGTCAAAGTGAAAATATTGGATTAAATGATATTAATTTAATTATACCGCATCAAGCTAATCAAAGGATTATTGATGCAATTGAACAACGTTTACATATTAAAAACGGCTCAATGTATAGTAATATAGGCAAATATGGCAATACATCATCTTGTACAATTCCAATAGCAATATCAGAGACTCTGCATCAAACAAAGAGAGATGATAAAATTCTGTTAGCTGCCTTTGGTGGTGGTTTTACAGTAGCATCAGCGCTACTAAAAGTAAGAGATTAGAAATAAAATATACCAATGGTAAAAAATAATAAATCATATAAAGGAATAATACTTGCTGGAGGTAATGGTACACGATTATACCCTTCAACCAAAGTGATTTCTAAACAGCTATTATCTGTTTACGATAAGCCAATGATTTATTATCCATTATCGGTACTAATGCTAGCTGAAATTCGTGATATATTAATAATATCTACACCACAAGATATTAGTAGGTTTCAAGATTTATTGGGCGATGGTTCAAATTTTGGAATTAGTCTTTCATATAATATACAAGAAAAGCCAGATGGTTTGGCACATGCCTTTATAGTAGCTGAAAAATTTTTAAATGGTTCACCTACTTGTCTCATTCTTGGAGATAATATTTTTTATGGTAATGGACTAACAGAAATGTTAATTGATGCACAAACCAGTCACGGTGCCACAGTTTTTGCTTATCAGGTATCTGATCCAGAACGTTATGGTGTGGTTGAATTTGATAATAATAAAATTGCTGTTAGTCTAGAAGAAAAGCCTAAACACCCCAAATCCAATTATGCTGTAACTGGAATATATTTCTTTGATAAACATGTAGTTGAATATACAAAAACTATAAAATATTCTGCTCGCGGTGAACTAGAAATTACTGATTTGAACAAAATATATTTAAAAAAACAACAGTTAAATGTTATTACAATGAAGCGTGGCTTTGCTTGGCTTGATACGGGTACACATGATTCAATGCTTGAAGCATCCAACTTTATTCAGACTGTTGAACACAGGCAAGGCATAAAGATTGCTTGTTTAGAAGAAATTGCCTATCATAAAGGGTGGATTGACAAAGATGTTATAAAAAAACACTTAAAGCAAATGGGAAAAAGCGGTTACGCTAACTATTTGCAAAGTATCTTGGATAGTTAGTGTGGAATTTATAACAACATCTTTACCAGAAGTAATATTAATTAAGCCCAAAATATTTTTTGATGATAGGGGTTTTTTTTTAGAAAGCTATAAAAAATCATTATTTGTAAACCACGGCATAGGAGAAGACTTTATCCAAGATAATCACTCAAAATCATCATATGGAGTGTTACGAGGTTTACATTATCAACTAAAACCTAAACCACAAAGTAAGTTAATCCGTTGTGTAAGTGGCAAAATTTTTGATGTTGCCGTTGATATCAGAAAAAGTTCACCTAATTATGGCAAATGGGTTGGTTATGAATTATCTGCAGACAATAAATATATGTTATATATTCCTAGTGGATTTGCTCATGGATTTTTAACCTTAAGTGATCATGCTGAGATTTTATATAAAGCAGGCAATGAATACTCCCCTATTCATGATAGAGGTATTAAATTTGATGATCCAGATATTGGGATTAAATGGCCTAAACTTGATATAGACTATATTTTATCCGAAAAAGATATCAAACAGCCATTATTAATTAATGCTGAAAACAATTTTTAGTTTAACCAAAGTATAAATATATAAATGGTACTATATGGAAAAAATTCTTTTTGTAACCGGCGGTGCTGGATTTATTGGTTCTGCCCTAGTTCGGCTTTTAATTAGGGATACGAATTATACAATTGTAAATATAGACAAACTAACTTATGCGGGTAACTTAGAATCTCTGAAAGAAGTTGATAATAATCCTCGCTACAAGTTTGAACATGTAGATATTTGTGATAAAAATCTAATGATGGAATTATTCAATAAATATCAACCCCATGGTTTATTTCATTTAGCAGCTGAATCGCATGTAGATCGATCAATTATAGGTCCACAAGAATTCATTCAAACCAATATAGTTGGAACCTATAACCTATTAGAATGTGTACGTGAATATCAAAAGGATAAGGTTAATTCTGAATTTAAATTTATACATGTATCAACAGATGAAGTATTTGGCTCATTAGGAGATGCTGGTTATTTCAGTGAGGACACTAAATACGATCCTCGTTCACCATATTCAGCGAGTAAAGCAAGTAGCGATCTATTAGTAAAGGCTTGGCATCATACATATAATCTACCATTAATTATAACCAATTGCACCAATAATTATGGACCATATCATTTTCCAGAGAAATTAATTCCACTTACCATTACTAATGCTTTACAATTAAAAGAATTACCTATTTATGGTAAAGGGGACAATATTCGGGATTGGTTATATGTAGATGATCATGCTAGAGCCTTATTGCTTGCCTTTGAATATGGGATAGCTGGCGAAAACTATTGTATTGGTGGACATAATGAAAGAACAAATTTACAAGTAGTAGAAACTATATGCGATATTCTTGATGAGATTAAACCTTGCCAGGATAATAAAAGTTATAAAGATCTTATAACATATGTTAAAGATCGTGCCGGTCATGATTATCGTTATGCAATGGACCCAACAAAAATTGAGAAAATGATTGGTTGGAAGCCTCAAGAAACTTTTGATACTGGAATTAGAAAAACTATTATATGGTTTTTAGAAAACCAAAAATGGGTAACAAATGTACAAAGCGGTGAATATCAAAATTGGCTAATACAAAACTATACAAATAGGTAAGCATCAATAAAATGAACTTATTCAAAAATATCTATTCTTATCGTGTAACGCTATGGAACCTTATCAAAAGTGATTTTAAAAATCGCTATTTAGGGAATCATTTTGGAATAATCTGGGCATTTATACAGCCCTTAGTTATGATATTGGTTTATTGGTTTGTATTTACCCATGGCTTTAAGACAACTCCTATTGAAAATGTTCCATTCCTGCCATGGCTATTAGCTGGTATAGTTCCTTGGTTTTTAATTAGTGATGCAATTGTAGGTAGTTCACGCGCAATTATAGATCAATCTTTTTTAGTTAAAAAAATCGTTTTTGAGGTAAAGCTATTACCGATAATTAAAATAGGATCTGCAATTTTTGTTAATATTGCTTTTTGGATACTTTTGATAGTTTGCTTGTTATTATATGGGTTTTATCCAACTTTACTATGGATACAGATATTTTATTATATTTTATGTATACTTGCTTTAGTATTAGGGTTTGGCTTACTTCTTGCAGCTATTACCCCATTCATATTAGATGTTGGACAATTTGTATCAATTTTTATCCAAATAATGTTCTGGGCAACTCCAATATTCTGGAATCAAGATATATTACCCCACAGTTATATATTTATAGTAAAGTTAAACCCTTTTGCTTATATTATCGGAGGTATACGTGATGCGCTACTATTTAATAAGCCGTTTTGGGTTCATTATAATGTAACTATTTACTTCTGGTGTTTAGTAATTGGATTATTTTTACTTGGTAATCATATTTTTAATAAATTACGTCCACATTTTGCAGATGTGTTGTAATAACAATCTTCATCTAATACTCATAATTTCTCTATCTACAGTAAAACTCTAACAAGACATATTGACATTTATAGTTCAAATAAAAATTTGCGGATAGATTTGACAAAGTTTTTATTTAATGCTATAATGTTTATCCTTTCATTTTTATAGCCTTTAATTACCATTTAAATAAATAATGTTAATTAATGCCTTCGAAAACATAGATCCAACTGAAAGGCAAAGCTATAAAAACTTACTGCTAATTCACTAAAAATATTTGTCCAACTTCAAAAACTGAACTGAACTCATTTAACTGAACATTAATAATTTAATTAAAAATTTTTTATAAAGAGGCAAATCATGTTTAAAAAAATTGTAACATTAACAGATATGTTCCGTTACTTATCAATGCTTATGTGGGCAAAATTTGCTATATTACGATTAATCTTGTGGTATAAACATTGATATAGTAATAATTACAAATAAATATTATCATAATATTGTAATAGTAAAATTTAATAATTTTACAGTAGGAGCCAAAAATTGGCTCCTACTTTTATATCTAAATCAACTAAATTAATAGCAATAGCAATTTACTGGAGCTCAGCAATAACAATAATTTTCATCAAATAAATTGACAGTTTTATCTTTTTATGCTACAATATTTTATATATAATTTTTATAGGCTTTTAGCGCACACTAAAACAAGCAAACAATTAAATAGACAAATAGATATGACAAACTTCAATGTACAGGTTATAAAAATTTAACATTTACTATACTTTAAGAATTTCACTTAACTTAACTTAATTTATTAATTATTATAAATTTTAGGAAAATAATCATGTTCAAGAAACTTATAGTACTTACTGATTTAGTACGTCTTGTCTTCTTTTTTACTTGGGCAAAAGTTGAACTATTACATATAATTTTAATGTTCAAGCAATGTTAGAATAAGACCTACTATTATTTATAGTAAAAATTTAGAATACCATACCCAAACATGAAAATAATGTACTGTAGATAACGTATATTATTATACAACAATGGTAAGGTTTTCTTGCTGTGCATCTTTAAAATATGTAGTTGATGTTTAATAACTAATCTAATATGGGATATCTCGTGGGTATATTAATACAAACCAACCAAAATATCCTTATAGCTTATTGCACAATCTTCTATTCTATTTAACCAAAATTATACATGATATCTTTAGCCGCATTTAAACTGATGAACTTTATCCTCAAAAAATACCACTATTTTATGAAATATCTTCATTACATTAACCCCTATACACCAACACTTTTATCCTGTATAATTAACGTCAATATGACCACC
>JBKDHQ010000048.1:0-1299 GCA_046336365.1 Neisseriaceae bacterium | reverse complement strand
CAGGAGATTATCCGAATCTATCATTTGATCTAGGGCATAATTTAAAAACGACATCTCAACCTCTGCAAAAACACAATATATTCATATATATCAATATTTTATTATACCACATATTCGCTCTTAATGTGCAGAGGTTTCATTTATTAAATATCCTTCGCTATACCAAAAATTGGAAATCTTTAATACATGTTATATGCTAAAATAATGTCCTCACGATGTTCTTCAAATCGTATAGCACTTTAATAGATCTCAAATACAAATATATCACACTATATTGGAGTTTATCATGTTTTACAAAAATAACAAACAAATTACAGCAGCAACGATCAATACACTCGATGCTACTTGTAATGTCTTTCAAACAGCGTTAGATAGTATTGAAAAGTTAACTAAAACTCACTTAGATTCTTCTAAAATTATTTCAGGTGATATGTCTAAAATAATTAAAGGAATATCTTCTACAACTAGTTCAAAAGATATTTTTGATCAAGTTAATCAATTTGCAACAAATGTTGTGGAAAGCAACATCCATCGCTTTAATAATTCTTATGAAATTTTTATTGATGCACAATTTAGAGTTGGTAAAGTTTTTGCTGCTCACTTGCAATCTTCCCAGCAAAATATTACTAATACAGTAGATGCTTTATCCAAATTTAATCCAGCAGATGTTACCGTTGAATATTTAACAAATTTTGTTAATAAAATAAATCAAGCAACTAAACTTTTTAATAAAGCAAGCTCACTAGTTTTTGAAGATGCGAATAACAGCGTTAGCGATGTAGCAGATGCTGCTGTAAAAAGAACCGGCACCACTGTTAAAAAATAGGTTTTGTGGATTTGCGCAGCTGATTGGTTTGTTTATGGGTGAATGGGGCTTTGTTTGCGCTATCCATTTGGCAACCAAAATGTGAAATTGGGTAGCTATGTTAGATAATGCTATCCAATGTTTATAAAATATAAGGTAGTAATAATTTGTCATATGAAGATATAAATTTTAATAGGGGTTTTTATGGGTAAAATTGCGTTAGTGACAGGTGGTATGGGGGGTATTGGAACTGCAATATGTAAAGCATTATCATCAGTCGGTTGTTCAGTTGTTACAACTTTTTCAAGTAATGAGGAAAAAGCAAATACTTGGCTAAGTGACATGGAAAATGATGGGTATTCGTTCAAAGCATATAAATGTGATGTATCTAATTTTGATTTATGTGAAAAATCTGTAGCAGCAATAAAAAAAGATGTGGGTCCAATTGATATTTTAGTTAATAATGCTGGGATTACAAAGGATAGTACATTAAA
>JBKDHQ010000047.1:0-23146 GCA_046336365.1 Neisseriaceae bacterium | reverse complement strand
ACCAGGAGATTATCCGAATCTATCATTTGATCTAGGGCATAATTTAAAAACGACATCTCAACCTCTGCAAAAACACAATATATTCATATATATCAATATTTTATTATACCACATATTCGCTCTTAATGTGCAGAGGTTTCAACCTTATTAATGGCATATTCTGAAATAAAATGCGAGTCCTAGTTAAAATCAGCAAAATACTTTTCGCACAGATTTTTGAAAATGCTTAATTACACCAAAAAATTACCTGAAAATAAATCGGGAATTATTGTAAAATCGAGCGTAACATTTGTTGTATACTCTATACTGCTACAATTATTTCGATCTGAGTATTTTTATGAACAATATTAACAACATTAGAAGCTTTACACCACAAACCCCATTTATACCCGAAGACTTTCATGAAGATAAATCCAAATCTAATTTATTTGTTAACCCAGATCCACAGCTAACTAACAACATCATTAGTATGACTATAACAACAGATGTTAGCAAAATTAAAGAGCCAGATATTATTATTAGAGAGCTAATAGCTAACATTGATGATGAAAAAATAGAAAGCTTTACTTGTGAAAACTTTCTATCTAAATTTAATGAATTAGACCGTACTAATCAAGATAATTTTATGAATTATTGCAAAGGATCAGTTGGTGTAAAAAGAATAAAAGCAATGCTTTATCTTGGGCACATCTATAATTATGTAGAGAGTTTCAAAAATACGCCAGAAGCTAAAAAATCATATCAGTTTGCTCAACGACAAGGTCTTGCCATATATGAACTTGGAGAAATTTATGAAGCACACGGTCAACTCGATAAAGCTATAACGCATTATTATCAATTAGGTTTAAATAAAAACGTAGATGCTATTTACCGCTTAGGAATACTTTGTAAGTGTAATGACAGTAACAATGATGCGATGGTACCAGAGAGTAACTCTTCTAAGGTAGAACAAATTACAGCTTGGTTAGAGAAATTTTATTTAAATTTTTCTCAGACTGATATAAGATACTCCGAGACTCATTTCTCTAAAAACTCATTATTATGGATGGAAGTAGCTCTTAAACTCACACAAAATTTGAGTTGTATAAACAATTTAGGGGTAGCATATATTCACAGATCTAATGGAGTACAAAAAGGAATTGAACTGCTTGAATATGCAGCCAGTAAAGGAGGTTATTCAGCAAATGTGAATCTTGTAAATTTTTATAGAACAAAAGACGAAATAAAAGATCTGCAAAAAGCTATTTACTGGGCTCAAAATCTTGGAAATATGGGCCTATGTACAATTGGCAACATTTATTCAAGTGAATCTAGTATTAAAAATATATCACTTGCTATTAGCTATTATGCGCGATCAATAAATCAAATAAAGCTTTTGACCTCATCAGGTCAAAATCTGAATGAAGTACTTAAACAGCAATTAAGTATAGCATATAAAGAGCTAGGTTATATTTACTTAAATCAAAAAAGCATACAGAATCCAGAAAAAGCTATTAAGTTATTTAGGGAATCTTGTAAGTATATTGACAGTAGTCGCTTTAAGTACAAAGAATATCCAGAAATTTATGTAACAATGCATGCGGCTATTGTTAACGAAGCAATTGCAAAAGGCACAGAAATTGGCAAACAATTTGGTGAAATGATTACAATGTTAAAGATTTTTGCTGGTATTGAAGCAGTTATAGACTTCATCAGTGGCAAAAATCTAAACATATGTGTTGGTAATAATCGATTTTTATTATCAATGTTGGAAAACAAATGTAGAGACATTTTACATTATCCATCTTATTCTGATAATTTAATAAATATGGGCAGAAAATTTCTTGATAGTTCAACAAAGTTATCTGATGTAAAATATGATGATTCACCATATTTGAAAGAAGGAATTATTTCGGAAAAATTAAATGATATAATTTTTAATGGTATATCTTATGAAATATGTAGACATACGAGAGGATCTATAGATCATATAGACTTTTTATTTAAATACTATGATTGTTATATAGATTTGGAGAACCTTGATTTACCAATATTGACAATATCAAGTTATACAGATGTGCTTATCAGGGAATCATCCTCAGAAGTTGATATAACTAAAATTAACTTTAAAGGCTGTAACAGTTTATGTAATCTTACCTTAAACAGTGTATATTTAGATTTGAATCAACTAGAATTGTTTAGTAAACAAAATACTACACTAAATAGTTTTACTGTATCTTATAACTCTGTTTATGGGTATTTATATCAATCATATAAATTATTGTTTTGTATTGATAGCAAATTTAACATTTTAAATGATGACCTCAAAAAAGTACAGTTAGTTGCGATACTTAATGAAATAATCTATGATGTTGAAAGTAAAGGTGGTAAAATAGAACGATTAAACGAAATTAAAGAGTGGGTAAATAATATTATGAAATAAATTAAAAATTTTTTCCATACTACACATTTATTATTTTCTCTATATCGCCGTATAGTATAATGTGATTGAATGCGGGCCAATATCTAATATCGTACACAAATTTAGACTAATCTGATAAAATACTGCTTAATTAAGATTTTAAGAATTCAAATAAATTTAGTGGTTGACACTTTAACATAGGATAAAAAATGTTTAATATAGTAGAAAAACATCAAAAACTTGTAAAAGGGATAATGATTGTAATAATTGCATCATTTGTATTATGGGGAATTGGTAGTTATATCGGCATGGTTGGAGATGATGGCTATATTGCTAAAGTTGGCGACTCGAAAATATATGAGAGAGATATCGATAATGTAATGCAGCAAAATAAACAGTACACTGATAAAATGCAAGTACTTTTTAGTTTAATAAATCGTCAATTAATAATTGATAATGCAAATAATTACAACCTAACTGCAACTACAAAACAGTTACAAAACGAGATTTCAAATATTCCAGCATTTCAAGAAAGTGGCTCCTTTGCCGTTAATAAATATAAAGAATTTTTAAGTAATAGTGGACAAACTGCTAGTCAATTCCAAAATAGCGTTCAACAACAAATTGTTATAAATCAATTTGTAAATGTCTTTAAAGATACTTATTTTAATTCTAATGCTTTTAATGATAAATTTGCACAGTTACTAAGTAGAGAGCGTAACGTATCCACATATACAATTGACCCTAAAACGTTCTATTCAAAAATTACTATTAATGATAAACAAATTAATGATTATTACAAGCAAAACATTGCTCAGTTTACTATACCTGAGCAAGTGAAAGTTCAGTATATTAAATTAAGCCCTGATACTTTACAAAACAATATAAAAATATCTGAATCTGCAGTTAGTTCTTATATAAACGCACATGAATCTGAACTTTCTAACACAAAAGTTGATGTATCACATATTTTATTCAGTGTTCCAAGTAATGCAGATGCTAAAACAAAATCAAACATTAAAGCTTTAGCTAAAAAAGTCTTAGACGAAGTTAAAGCTAATCCAAGTAAATTTAGTGAATTAGCTAAAGAATATTCACAAGATCCAGGATCAGCTAAAAATGGAGGTGATTTAGGCTTTTTTGGGCAAGGAACTATGGTGGCACCTTTTGAAAAGGTAGCGTTTAGTTTAAAACCAAATGAAATTAGTGATTTAGTTGAGACACAATTTGGTTATCATATTTTGAAGCTGAATGCAAAAAAGGAAGCTTCTTTGTCTGAGGTTAGAGATTCAGCAATTACACAATTAAAAAAGCAGCAAGCAAATTCTCTAATTGCCAAAGATGTTGACATACTAAACGATCTTACTTATAATAAGCCAACTACTCTTGAGCCAGCTGCTAAAGCACTTGGATTAACTATACAAACAAGTAACTGGATTAAGAAGGGTACAACTACAGCAGATGAATTTGCTAACCCTAAAGTGCAAAAAGCTATTTTTAGTGATGATACTATAAAAAAACATAATAATAGTGAATTGGTTGACTTAGGCAACAATATTTATGTTGTATACCATGTGGTTGATCATAAACCATTGGAAGTTGAGCCTATTAGCACAGTTAAAGATACTATCATAAATAATTTAAAACAACAGCAAGCAATACAAATGGCAAATAAATATGCACAAGATACTATTACAAAACTTCTATCAGGTAAATTGACTTTAAATTTCACTGGTAGCGTTAATGTCAGTTTAACTTCTCAAACTCCAAATATCAGTTCAATGGGTGTAAAACAGATTTTTAGTACCAATATTACTAAATTACCTGCCTACACTTTTAGTCCTAATCAACAAAGTCAAATCACTATATATAAAATTAATAGAGAGTCTATTAATCAAAGTATGGTTATACAGAATAAAAAACTACTTGAAGAGTACAATAAAAATAATGCTATGTTGGATTTTGGTGTATATGTAGCATCATTAAAAACCAAATTCCCGGTTAGTTATAAAGCTGAAAAACTAACACAGAGTGTTAATGGTAATGTATCTATTCAAAAATAATAAGAGATGAATATATGATATTAGAACAAATAAACAATAGCTTACTAATTCCTAATGAAATTGATGTCAACTTTTTAAAAAGAAAGACTGATGGTTTATTATCTAAGGGGGTTGACTTTTGTGATATTTATTTGCAAAATACTACATCTGAAGCTTGGGGATTAGATGAAGGAATTATTAAATCAGGTAGCTTTGCTATAAATCAAGGGGTTGGAGTACGAGCAATTTGTGGAGAGAAATCGTTCTTAAGCTATTCTAATGCGATACAATCAAATTCTATTAATGCAATATTTGATAATTTATTTATTGAATCGGCTAACAATAAAAATCCATATTTAAGTAATAAAATACAAGAAGATATACTTAGCCTATATAGTATTGAAAACTCTATCACTTTTTACAATAGCACATACAAAACTGATATTTTAAAATCTATTAATGCACTTGGTAGATCGAAAGAATTTGTGACAAATGTAATTGCAAATCTTTCTTTAGAACATGATGAAGTATGTATTGTTCGTAGTGATGATAGAATAGCTTCTGATGTACGCCCATTAATACATTTAAGTATAATCGTAATTATAAACAATGGGAATAAGACTGAAAAAGGATATAGTGGCTTTGGTGGAAGATACCTACTAGGAGAAATAACATCTGATATTTTAGCACTTCATGTTGAGAAAGCTTATCAACAAGCACTCCTAAAATGTGAAGCAGTTGCAGGTCCAAGTGGACAATTACCTGTGGTTCTTGGCAATGGATGGGCTGGAGTTATTCTACATGAAGCAGTTGGGCATGGCTTAGAAGGTGATTTTAATCGTAAAGGTAGCTCTGCATTTAGTAATAGAATTGGACAAAAAGTTGCACATAAATCAGTAACTGTAATTGATGAGGGATCAATACCCAATCGCCGTGGTTCACTTAATATTGACGATGAAGGTAATAAAACGCAAAGAAATGTTTTGATTGAAAATGGCGTCCTAAAAGGATATATGTTTGATGAATTAAATGCAAGGCTGATGGGCACAAATTCTACTGGTAATGGACGTCGTGAATCGTTTGCATGTAGCCCTATTCCGCGCATGACTAATACTTATATGCTAGGCGGCAAATATACTCATGAAGAAATAATTGCTTCTGTTGATAATGGACTATATGCCGAAAGCTTTGAAGGTGGTCAAGTCGATATTACATCAGGACAATTTGTATTTAATGCAAATGTAGCCTGGGTTATTAAAAATGGTAAATTAGATTACCCTGTTAAAGGATGTGCGCTAGTTGGTAATGGTCCTGAATGTCTAAAATATGTTTCAATGGTAGGCAATAACCTTGAACTAGATAGTGGGATTGGAGTATGTGGTAAAGATGGACAATCTGTACCTGTTGGAGTTGGGCAACCAACTATAAGAATTGATAGTGGACTTATTGTTGGTGGATAAGCTATTAAATTTCATAAATTAATCTCAAATATTTTCTTAATGACGGTATCATTCATGTTGTCAAATTGTACATCAACAAATAATAAATCAGCATCTCAAAATTTTACGAATAATACTAAAGTTCTAGCGATTGTAAATAATAAAAATTCAATGACTGCTTCATTAAGAAAGTTGAATTATAATTTTTCAATTTCCATATTGTATAATGGATTAGAAAGCGAACAATATAAGCGTTTTGTTACTATTAACTTAGAAAGTACCCCTGTTATTGTAGCAGTCAGTTCTACTTCACCCAAAAATAAGACTTTTTACAATATATTATCTAATTCCAAAAATAATTCAATTGGTATAAAATTATTTGCAGCTCATAATAAAATAAAACGTGATCCAAATATAATTATTTATAAAACTAAAATTAGTGATGTTAAGAGTTATAATTTGCATAATTACTTATTATCATTAGGATATAAGAATGATCAGACAATTATTAAGCGTACATCTATATTTGTACATGAAACTGAAACTATGCAGTTAACTGAATATATTCTTCCATCAATAGTTAAATTTATTTGATAGTTATTGGTAACAAAATTATTTATTATTATCGATCAATATAAATTAAATTGTAAAGGGCTTATAATGATTTCTCACATTGGTATTTATGTAGAAAACCTAAAAGACAGTAGCAAATTTTATAGTTCATTACTTGAAACAATAGGTTACCAGGTAATATTTGAAAATGATTTTTGTGTTGCATTTGGTAAAGAAAATACACCTTATTTTTAAATTTACGTTGGAAAGCCAGCCACTACGCCAATTCATATTGCTTTTGAATGTGCAACTCAAGAAAAAGTTAATACATTTTATAATGCTGCTATCCAATTAAACGCTAAGGATAATGGAAAACCTGGTTATAGAAATTATTTTCCAAATTACTATTCATGTTATGTGATTGATATAAATGGCCATAACCTAGAAGGCTTGCATTTTGAAGAATAAGCCATAACTAGTTTTTTTTGCTTAATATATGAAGTTTAACCAATTTGAAATTACAATTATGTTTATATATCATATAATTTAGGACATTTTTTTTAAAGTTGTCTATATCCAATATATTTATCAGATCAAATTAGAATTTATTTTAATCTCCATCTTCATCATAGGGAATATCGTCAACAATATTTATTTTCTGTCCTGATATAACTGATTGGATTCTAGAGATAATCATTTCTAAAGCAGCTTTGTTTGATCCATGTGGAATTATTATATGTGCACGACGTTTAGTTGGTTCAACAAACTTTTTATACATTGGGCGTACGAAATCATTATATTGCTTTAACACACTATCTACCGTTCTACGGCGTTCTACTATATCACGTTTTAATCTACGCATAAGTCTTATATCTGATGCAGTGTCAACAAATATCCTTAATGACATTTGTTTACAAATTTCTACATCGAATAAAGCAAATATACCTTCAACAATAATAACCTTGGCAGGTAATATTGTAAGTATCTCTTTCTTTCTGGTATGGGTAGAAAAATCATATTGAGGCGCGTCAATTGCTAAACCATAGTAAAGATCATTAAGCTGAGCTTTCATTAAACTCCAATCTAAGGCATCTGGATGATCAAAATTAATGTGTTCACGTTTTTTCATACTTAGATGTGATCGATCAAGATAATAATAGTCTTGTAAAATAACTGCTACATGTTCATCACCCATTGCTTTTATAATTTGCTCAGTAACAGTAGATTTACCAGATCCAGACCCACCAGCTACCCCAATAATAAATGTTTTCATAACCAGCTACTTTCTTCTTTTATTATAGATCAATCTTCATCAAAGTAATCACTGTCTAGCATAATTTTTTCATGATTTAGTACTGCTTTCACACGTGCTATAATCATTTCAAGTGCAGCACGATTAGCACCATGAGGAATTATTATGTGTGAAAATCTTTTATTTGGTTCAATAAATTTTTTATGCATTGGTCTTACAAACTCTAGATATTGCTTAACTACACTAGAGACATCCCTACCTCTAGTTTCAATATCACGTTGTAATCTTCTAATAAATCTAATATCAGGCGCGGTATCTACAAATATTTTTAGTGCCATCATATTTCTTAATTCACTCTCCATGAGTGCAAAAATACCTTCAAATACGACAACTTGTGCCGGAGTTATAGTTATTGTCTCGGATTTCCTAATATACAAGCTATAATCATGAATCGGCATCTCTATCGGTAGACCGTTATAAAGGTTATGAATATGTTGGTACAATAATTCCCAATCAAAAGCATCTGGATGATCAAAATTTACCTTTCTTCGTTCTTCTAAAGGTAAATGAGATAAATCATTATAATAATAATCTTGTCTGAGAATGGCAACTTTATCTCTACCTATTGCATTTACTATATGATCGGCTACTGTTGATTTACCAGAACCAGATCCGCCAGCTACCCCAATGATAAAGCAACTCATAATTCACCGTCTTTCAATAATAAATCTTTTAATATTTTTAATTCATCACGGCATATTGCAGCTTTTTCAAATTCTAATTCTGCAACATGTGCTTTCATTTGCTTTTCCGTTTGTTTGATTAGCTTGATTAATTCTTTATTAGACAAGTTCTGTGGTAACTTAATTTCAAACCCTTTAGCTCGTTCTTCGCGGTATATTCCATCAATTATATCTTTTATTGGCTTGCTAATAGATTCTGGAATAATACCATGCTTTTGATTAAAAATAATTTGCTTTTGTCTACGTCGGTTAGTTTCATCAATAGCTAGCTGCATTGAATTAGTTATTTTTTCTGCATAAAATATTGCCATTCCATTAATATTTCTAGCTGCTCGCCCAATAGTTTGAATTAATGAACGCTTTGAGCGTAAAAAACCTTCTTTATCAGCATCTAATATAGCAACCAAGCTTACTTCAGGCATATCCAAACCTTCACGTAATAAATTAACGCCTACTAATACATCAAACACCCCTAAGCGTAAATCACGAATAATCTCTACGCGCTCAACTGTATCTATATCAGAATGCAAATAGCGGATTTTAATCCCATTTTCTTCATAATATTCAGTCAATTTTTCTGCCATCTTTTTGGTAAGTGTTGTTACTAAAACCCGCTCATTTTTTTTCGCACGAAGATGAATTTCATACATTAAATCATCTACTTGAGTTGTGACATCTCTAATTTCAATAATAGGATCAATAAGTCCTGTTGGGCGTACTACTTGCTCAGCTAAATTATCTTGATGATTAGTTTCATAATCACCCGGTGTTGCAGACACAAAGATCGTTTGCGGCATGCGCGACTCAAACTCACTAAATTTTAAAGGTCGATTATCAACTGCTGAAGGTAACCTAAAGCCATAATCAACTAAGTTTTGTTTTCTTGCTCTATCGCCATTGTACATTCCTCCAATTTGTGGAACTGTCACATGCGATTCATCAATAAACATAATACAATTATTAGCTAAATAATCAATTAATGTTGGTGGAGGTTCACCAGCATTTCTACCAGTTAAATGGCGAGAATAATTTTCAATACCTTTGCAAAAGCCAGTTTCTGTCATCATTTCTAAATCAAACTCTGTTCGTTGTTTAATCCTATAAGCTTCAACCATCTTACCTGAAGCTTCAAAATCTTTAATACGATACTCTAACTCAGCACGAATTCTCACAGCAGCAATATCTACAGTTTCTTTTGGGGTTACGTAGTGAGATGAAGGAAATACTGTAAACCTAGAAATACGTCTATTTACTTTTCCAGTTAATGGATCAAATAAAGATAAACCTTCAATGATATCATCAAAAATACTAATCCTAACCGCTTCATCAAAATGTTCTGCAGGAAATATATCAATGGTATCACCTCTTACTCGAAATGTTCCACGTATAAAATCTGTCTCAGCTCTTTGGTATTGTATATTTACTAACTGCCCTATTGCTTCTTTATGAGTTAAAGGTGCATTTTCTTTAAGATGCAAAATCATTTTCTGATAAGCTTCTTCATCACCAATACCGTAGATTGCTGATACCGTTGCAACTACAATTACATCATCTCGTTCTAATATTGACTTAGTTGCAGATAAGCGCATCTGTTCAATATGATCATTGATACTTGAGTCTTTTTCAATAAATAAATCTTTATGTGGGACATATGCTTCTGGTTGGTAATAGTCATAATATGATACGAAGTATTCGATTGCGTTATCTGGAAAAAATTCTCTAAATTCTGCATATAGTTGTGCTGCTAGCGTTTTATTATGAGCAAGTATTATAGCAGGCCTTCCACTTCTTGCAATTATATTAGCCATAGTAAAAGTTTTACCGCTACCTGTCACTCCAAGTAATGTTTGATACATCAAACCATCGTTTAAACCTGTCAATAGAGACTCTATCGCTTGTGGTTGATCTCCAGCTGGTAAAAAATCACTTTTTAATTTAAATTTGCTATTTGGAAACTCAATAAGTTGGGTCATAATATTTTATAGATAAAAAAATAGCTACCAAAACCAGGTAGCTACCTAAAAAGAATCGCATAGTTATCTTCTATTACCAGTAAATGCCAAAATAAGTTGTAATAAGCTTGTAAATAGATTATATATACTAATGTATAGAGTAAGCGTTGCAGAAATATAATTTGTCTCTCCACCTCTAACAACCTGATTTACTTGCCATAAAATCATCAAGGATGAGAAAATAACAAAAGCCCCACATATTGCTAAATATAATCCTGGCATTCTTAAGAATATATTTGCAATAATTGCAACAAATAATACTATTGCGCCTATGGTTAAAAAGCTTCCTATAAATGACATTTCTTTCTTAACAGTATAGGCAACTCCACTCATAACAAAAAATATTATTGAAGTTAAAAGTGCAGCCATCAATACAAGGCTAGATCCATTTGGCATACGCAAAGCATATTGTAGCAATGGCCCCAGCAATAGCCCCATAAAAAATGTGAATGCCATCATCCAAACTACACCAGCAAAGCTATTCTTGTTACGCTCTACCATAAACATAAGGAAATACAATCCAGCGATCATTATTATAGGAGCTAAAATTGGGCTAGTTAATAAAAACCCAAATGCTAAATTCACACCAATAATGGCACCAATGCCTGTAGGAATAAGAGATAAAGCCAATAATAAATATGTGCTTCTTAATACTTTTTGGCGCTCAAGGAATGCTCGTTCTTCTCCTTGATACGGATATTGATAATTATTAAAATTGTTCATTAAAAATTTCTCCTTTATTTATGTAAATATTATACACTACAATGCTTATCTTCGTCAAGTAATACACCACATTCTATCTTATACATTTTATGCATATAATATTGATTGATTATGTTACGTAGACTTTTAATTACCTTAAATTTTCAAAATGTAATTCAGCTCTTTTGAAATATTACGAAATAATAGACCTACCAGAATAAATGTAGTATATACAGATAAAACCCAGCTATTAGTGCGCATAAAGGCAGGGTTAAAACCCATGCTATTACCATATTTTTTACTACACCCCAATTTAAACCAAAGCGACTTGTGGTACCAGCTCCCATAATTGAGCCAGATACTGCATGTGTGGTGCTTAATGGAACACCAAATCGTGCACCAATAAAAAGTAATAGTGCAGAACTAATTTCTGCAGCAAATCCACTGGCTGGTTTAAGTTTCACAACTCTGGAACTCAATGTCTTAATAATTCTGACACCACCAGCTAAGGTTCCTGAAGCCATGCAAACTGCACACGCAAGTATTACCCAGTCTGGCACACTCACATTATTAATTAAATGAAAATTAAACAAAGTAAGAGTAATAATACCCATAGTCTTTTGTGCATCATTAGCACCATGACTAAAAGATAAGAGCGCCGTGGATATTACCTGAATTTCACGTATTATTTTATTTGTATTTCTTGGTTGTCCATTATTTTGTAGTAATTTACTCATGCTAATAGCAATAAACCCAGCGATAATAAATCCTAAGACTGGAGAGACAACCATAGGTATAATTACTTTACTTAAAACTCCCATAAATTTGACATTTGAAGCTCCACTATCAAAAGCAATTGCTCCGACTAAACCACCTATTAAAGCATGTGATGAGGATGAAGGGATTCCAAATAACCAAGTGACCAAATTCCATGTAATTGCAGATAAAAGAGCAGATAAAATTACAACATGATTAGCCAATTCTGGACTTGCAAAACCTTTTGCGATTGTAACAGCAACAGCTGTGCCACTAAAAGCACCAATTAAATTAAAAATTGAGGAAACTGTAATTGCCTGAAATGGCTCAAGAGATTTAGTTGAAATTGAAGTAGCAACTGCATTAGCAGTATCATGAAAACCATTAATAAATTCAAAAAATAATGCAAATATAATAATTATTACTGCAAGTAAAGGAATAGACATATTCAAACCTTATATTATATAGCCTCTAAGGAAATTTGCATAGCTAAATCAGAAGCATTTACACTTAATTCAATAGCTGAATCTATACTCTTATAGATTTCCTTCAATTTTAGAATTGTAAGAGTATCAAATTTACCAGAATAGATTTCATTTATCGCGTGTCTAAAATCTTCTATTCCATGTTCTTCTAAATCATTTATCTTTGAGACAGCAACATCAATTTTTTGATTATCGCCATTCTTCAGGCCATTCATGCATTCAACTAAGACATTTGTCATGGTCAATAAAGTATTAGCACTTTTTATCAAACAATCATCAGTTGTCGCATCAATCTTATAAATATCAAGCTTACTACTAATTTTTACGATACGTTTAGTAAGCTTGTTAAAAAAACCTGATAATTCCTGTATATCACCCCTATCAATTGGAGTGATAAACATTTTATTTAACGCTTGAAGTACTTTCTTATTAATCTCATTTGCTTTTTGCTTTAGAACTCTTGCATTTGTGCATAATAACGCTAATTCATTTTCCTGTTTAGCATTTAAGATATCCACTAAAATTTGTGCACACTGGTATGCATTTTTAGATGCTTCTTCGAATAAGTGAAAAAAAATATCTCCTTTACTCGGAATTATAGATTTTATGAATTTTCTAAGCACGCTAGATCCCTTAAAACATAGTTTCATAATCTCCGCTGCGTATATTACCATAAAAAATAACAACTATTCTATTATTTCATAAAACAATTTATGCCAATATTCAAAAATTAAGAAGCCGCAACTGTAAAAAAATTTTAGTGAGTATTTTAAAACCCATAAAACATCAATATAATTGTTAAACAAACGACTATAACTTTATTATTCTTGAACACTTAGCATAAAAATAACTATCATTCTAATGCTTACATTAACTATAAATATAAAAATCAGATAAGTCTAAACAAAGCAGACGCCAATTTATTTGCTGCCTTATATTGTCGTGAATTTTCATCCGAAATATCGTGACCAACTGAAACTATACCATTTGAATTATAGCGATGAAAAGCTGTTTTACCCTCATCATTTCTTGCTAAAAACAATTCACATTTAACACTTTCAGGTAAATCACTATTCTCTACTATTTCAATAAATACCTTGATTGTCTCTACATACCCTTTTTCAAGTGCTGCATTTAAACCAGTTCCACAAGACAGAAATTCACACCCTTTGGCTAAAAATAATTCCATTTTTAATTTCAAAGGTAAGTTACTCTTTAATATAGTCTCAGTAAATACTTTTACAGCATCTGTACAGTTATTCATATAAGCAGCATATAAACCAGATTCTCCCATAGCATTCTTAGCTAAGAGTATCTCCATTTTTTGATCATCTGTCAAATCACTATTGAGGACTGCTTCAATGTATATTTTTATAACATTAACATGTCCACATTCTAATGCGAGGTATAAACCTGGTTTTCCCTCAAACCAAGGGCATAGCAACTTAACTTTCATATCGCCAGGTAAATCACTATTTAATATCTCTGTAATGAATATCTTTAACCCCTTTATATTTTTATTTTCTTCTAATAATGAGTAAAACGAAGGTTTATCAAAGATACCATATTTTACAGAAAGTAATTCAACTTTTTGATCAGAGGTAAAATCACTTTTTAATATAGAATCAATGAATAGTTTTGCATTATCTGAACAATTATCATCAAGAGCTAATTTTAATAGATTACATCCGCCTTTATTACTAGTACTTAAAAGGTCAAAACACCTATCTTGAATCGCTTTATTAACAAGCTTCCCAACATTAGGAAATCTGTAATACATTGAATACCACATTAGCTCTTCATTACTTACACTGGAATGGAAAAAAATTTCTTTGTTAGTTTGCTCTTGTGAAAAATTGTTTACATCATTATAGATAGCAAACATACCGCTTTTATATTTTGGGAAATATTTTTCAAGTTCATAATCGCCCATGAAATCATGTATTGACAATTTCGATATTCCTTCAATATTTTTACATACAGCACGTTTATGAATATTTGTATAATTAGGATCATAAAATTTTATTATATATCGCTTTGGATTGATTTTATATTTAATTTCTATTGACATTAAATGATTTTCAGATAGCAAGGTTAATTTTTTAGAATCCTTAGGTTTCATATTATTACAAGTTTCACTTAGAACTAAACCGAAATAATCTATATGAAACCCTAAATAAGAATCAGCTCTCAAAACAATTCCCTGATAATCATAATCATTATTCCATAGTGCTTCTATTTTACTGATATTGTCAGAACTCTCGAATGAGGTATGATAATTTTTTCCTTGACGCAGTTTTTCAAATCCAAGCTGTCGGCAAACTATTGGCTCGCCATGTTTATCTTCAGCTTTCATATTATTTTGAATTGTCTCAACTCCGTTTTTAGACTGATAAATTAATTTCCCCTCATCATTGTGAAACAAGATCCTGGATTTGCCGTTAGTATTTCCTAATTTTTCATTTTTATTTTTGCTATATTCATCGAAACTTGCAAAAGTAGGTTTTTTTGTACAACCCACGTTCATGATATTGTGCTCCTTAAATAAAAATTATTGATAAATATAATAACATTGTTAACTATCCTAAATATCATAATTTTAGGGAGTTTTACCTGGATTAATCGATGAAATCCGGCATTCCGCTTCTAAAGCTTCTAAAATTTTCAGTTTATCAGTTTATGTTTATATAGTATTGTAAAATTTTAATCTGTACAGAAGGAAGATATTTATAATTATAAGCAGTCTGTATGATTATATATAGATATCTATCATGCATAATTCTTTAAAACCTGAATTTAAAAATAGTTTGTTATGCTAGATTTTTTATTTCTTTATAAATTATATAAAGTTTCAATCTTGTTATAACTTATATACTCATCGTCTTTCAATCCTGGACTTTGTCATTACTTATAAAACCATCCTCATCGAGCATATAGAACATGTCGTCGCGTTTTATATCTTCATTTCGGTTCCAAAATTGAAATACTTCGAGTATATTTTCTAACATCAACAAAACTAAATCAACAGTAATAATTAGACATAAAGTTGCAGCGTGTAAGTTAGAAAAATCTGAGTGACATGCAATATTACTTTAATAGCCTTTCTAATCAGTCTGCCAGAAGAATTAACTAAATAAACCATTCAAAACACATATTTATGCAGCTTAATTGTAAATAGTGATACAATCTATCTTGTACAAATCTGATCTTTATATTAAATATTTTTTAAGGAAAAATATAATGATTGATCATACTGGATTAATAGTTAGTGATATCGAAAAAAGTAAAAAATGGTATCAACAAGCTTTACGCTCTATAGGATACGGTAAACTTATGGAATTTGATGTAGCGGTCACAAAGTCTACCAATGTTGCTGGGTTTGGTGATACCATAACCTGTAAACCAGATTTTTGGATTTCTGAAGCAACAGAAAATAGACCTCTTAATAAGTCTCCTAACCATATTGCATTTAGAGCAGCAGATCGTGCGCAGGTAGATCAGTTCTATCAAGATGCTATAGCAGCAGGTGGGAAAGACAATGGCAAGCCAGGTTTAAGAGAACACTATCATAAAGACTATTATGGTGCGTTTGTTTTAGACCCAGATGGGCATAATATCGAAGTTGTCTGTCACGACTAGCCATGATTTCGCCCCAATTAACAGGGATTAATCATATAACTTTAGTTGTAAGCGATATTGACCAGTCTTTTAACTTCTACAAAAATATATTGGGTTTTAAACCACTTTGTAAGTGGGACAATGGCGCATATTTTTTAGTAGGTGAAGACTGGTTCTGTCTAAATGTTGATAAAAACATACGAATAAATGCAGGTTATACGCATTATGCATTTACTGTTACTGCAGATGAATTTGAAGAAGTGTGTAAGCACTTAACAAAATCAAATGTAACTACATTTAAAGAAAACACTTCCCCTGGAGATTCTATTTATTTCCTTGATCCAGATGGACATAAACTTGAAATACATACAGGGGATTGGAAAACAAGAATAAAAGATAAAAAAATTAACCACGGCAATTGGAAAAATATTATTTGGTATATATAATTCATCATTAATATTCCTATGTATTAATATAAAGCACAATACAAAAATTATTGGTTCAGATATTAATATATTATAATTATTTAGTAGGTTCCGTAATTATCTGAGATTCACTGTTCTTTGATAGAAAGTTTTTAAATTATGAGCTATGTAATAATTAGTGATGGACAAGAATATAAAATAGCCCACCTAATTGAAACATTTAAAACTCATCAGCAAGTTGAAATCTTACCAGATAATATAAGAAAAAA
This sequence comes from Neisseriaceae bacterium, assembly GCA_046336365.1. Classification (GTDB taxonomy): domain Bacteria; phylum Pseudomonadota; class Gammaproteobacteria; order Burkholderiales; family UBA11063; genus Aquella. Next base: position 6,450 of record JBKDHQ010000047.1, on the reverse strand, counting down.
AATAAAACTTGAACAAACTTTATACAAGTTAAACACTAATGATATAAAACATTTTCTTAGCCAAATAGAAACTCTTATTCCAGCAATTGATACTGAATTATTATGGGACATGATTGAAAACACCTCAGATAAAATTTCAATTATTGAATTATCACAAATTTATTTTGGTGATAGTTATACAGAAGCAGAAATAACTTCTCTGCTATTTAGTTTAGCAAAACAAGTTATAGAATTTAATAATTATAAAGATGGCCATTTCACTAAATGCACTAAAGAAGAACAAAGTAAGCGTAGGGACATTTTAGAAAAAGAACGTAAAGAGCAGGAAATATTTACAAATTATTATAATAGATTAATTAATTTTGAAAATCCTAATTTTCCAGAAGATATCAATTTGGTACAATTATTAAATAAACCAAATAAAAATTCTAATGAATATAAATCGCTACTTCAAGCATGTAAACACCTTAATCTCACTGGTTTAGAGTTACTCAATAAAATTGGACTTATTACTGATATTCCAAATTTTTTTGTTGATAGTTTTTTACAAGAGATGTTTCCCAATGGTATTAATTATAATAAAAATACAAACTCTGACGACTACATACCTGAGCCAAATTTAGTTTTAGATTTATTTTCAATTGATGATAAGAATACTAGCGAAATTGATGATGCATTTTCAGTAGTAACTAAAGAAAGTGGATATTTGATTGGCGTACATATAGCAGCTCCAGCATTAGAAACGAGTCTTGAAGAAATGGTTATTGATAACATTTCTACTATATACTACCCTGGCAATAAAATCACTATGCTACCCCAAGAGATTATAGGCAAATATAGCTTATGGGAAAATACCCAAAAGCCAGTTGTTAGTATATATTTTGATATAGACAAAGATTTTCAGATTTTATCCTATTATTCTAAGCTTGAACAAGTTAAAATCAACAAAAATTTGCGTATTGAAGAGTTAGAATTGCTATTTAACGAAGTAAATTTAGGTATTGACCATAATTATCCATACGAAACTGAATTAAAGACCTTATATAAATTTGCTAATAAGCTTGAAGAAATTAGAGGTAAACCATCAGTAAATAACTTAGTTGTAGACTACAACTTTTCGTTTATTGAGGATAAGGTTATTATTTCCCCTCGCCTCAGAGGTAACCCCATTGACAAATTAGTTAGTGAATTGATGATTTTAGCTAATTGTACCTGGGGCAGAATGTTAACCAATAGCTTTACTCCAGCAATTTATAGAGTAAAGCAACCGAATTATCCGGTAAAAATGACACTACACCCGGATTCACATACTGGATTGAATGTTAATTATTATACATGGGCAACATCTCCTTTAAGACGCTCCGCTGATTATATCAATCAACATCAAATTATAAGCTTAATATCAAATCATAAAAGTCACTACACTAGTACTAACCCTATTTTATTACATGTTGCTGAAAATTTTGATAAAAAATATGCAAAGTATCTAGATTTCCAAACAAAGCTTGAACGATATTGGTCATTGAAATATTTAATTCAAGAAAATATTTCAGAAATTGGAGGCACATTTATTTATAAGTCAAAAGTACAATTAGATCGGATCCCAATTGAAATTGATACACAAGGATTATTAAAAGCAAAGCCTAAAGGCACAAAAATAACCGTTAAAATTTTAAATATAAATTTGACAACTCTTAATTTTGATTTTAAAATAGTAGGAGAAGTAGTTTAAGATTCAATATTGCAATAGCAAAGATATGTGTAATTTGAACGTGTATCACCCAAATATAAAAATGATATAACCATTACTCTAACAGATCCAAGTTCCATGGAGGCGACAAGCTCATGCCTACTACTAGTAGGCAAGGAGCTTGTCAACAAATAGGGAATTAGAATATGAAAGAGTATAAAATGAGGGATAAAAAGTGAATAGTAACAATCACATAAGATTTATTTTTAAAAATATTGGGCAAATTGTAGATGCAGAAATTTCATTAAATCAAATGACTGTGATTGCTGGTAAAAATAGTGTTTCTAAAACTTACATCACATATCTTATTTTTGGATTTCTTGATTACATTAAATCAATTTCTGTAAATGAAACTTGGCAACAGCTCATTTCAAAGCAATTATTAAATTCTACCCGTAAAACTGAAATTGATATGGCAAAATTAGCTAAAGATTTACCCAAATTTATTGAAAAAGTTGCTAAAGATTATTCAAAAATTGCATATCAATTATTATCGTTTGAGCCAGATTCTGAGAGTTTGAAAAATTTTTCCTTCAATGTTATCATAGATAATTTAAATATTGATTATACTAAACCATTATTAACACAAGATATTGAAATTGCACAAAACATAAAGATTGAACTCAATTTATCTAATCAAAAAGGTAAAATATATATTTACCCGATCATTCAAAATCATGCTGAAATAAATGAGCATATGTATAGTATTATGAGTTCTTATATAGTATCAGCTATTATGAATTATTTTTTCAGTCAACTTTTTCCATTACCTTTTATTGTAACTTCTGAGAGAACTGGGGTATCAATTTTCTATCGTGAGCTAGACACAGCAAGAAGTGCATTAATCGATACATTACAACAAAATAGTAGCTTATTAGGTAAAGCTAGTGACTCTCTAATGAAAAAACATATTGCTAGGTATCCACTACCAATAAAACTCAATATGGATTTTATTCGTAATATTTTTGATATTAGCAAAAACAAGAGCAATCTAAAACCAAGTTTAAAATCATTTATTTCTAAACAGATAAGTAATGGTAGGTACACGTTTGACAAACATTTAAATCAGATCTTTTTTATACCAAAGTCAGATTTAAAGCTCAAACTTCCTATTCATTCAAGTTCATCTAGTGTTAAATCTCTTTTACTTTTTGATGCATATATAAATTTTGTAGCAGATCAAAATCAAATTTTAATCATAGATGAGCCAGAACTTAACTTACATCCAGATAATCAACGTAAAATGGCAAGGTTTTTAGCCATGCTTGCCAATTCTGGAGTAAAGGTTTTATTTACGACGCATAGCGATTATATTGTGAAGGAGTTAAATAATTTAATAATGCTTTATGAAATTGGGGCTCATAATCAGTCTAGTATAATTACTCATTTTAATAAGACATATCAAAGTGCATATAGTAACGATATGCCCATTCCACCTAAAGAAGTGGATTGCTATACAATAGTTGAGAATGATAAAGGCTTCCATGCACATAAGACTGAAATAGATCGATACGGAGTTAATCTATCGATTCTTGATGATGAAATCAATAATTTAAGTGAAATAAGCCAGATATTATATAATGAGCTAGATAATGACTATTATCAGTAGCATATTAAACCCAGATTATTTGGTACAAGCAACACCTTTTGGAAGATTGCATCATGAGGCTCCATTACGTTATTGTTTTGAACTACATGAGGAAGACCCATTAACTAAAAATAAGCAAGTAAATATAATTAGCACCCAGCAGCATAAGATTACTTTGTTTAAGAGTGACTATAAAAATTCACAATCAAAACAAATAAATCCATTATACATTTTTAACAATGGAATTCGTGGCTTAACTAAGATTCCTGACTATATTTTATTTTATGAACTACCGCAGACTATTTTTGCTATAATAATCGAGTTAAAATCACATCATTTTTCTGGGTTACAGGAAAAATTTAAAAATGGTGACCGTATTGCTGAATTTATAAATAGTGTGTATAACCAAAATAAACAATTAAAAATTGTTCATTTATTATTTAGATTACCTGAACATACAATAAAAAAGCCTGTTCACTTAAGGAATGATAAATCATTTACTAAACATAGCTATGGATTTTCTTGCACACTTGATACCATACATTTTAATTATTTAGTTAATGTATTAGAACTTATCTAAAAGATAAAAATAGAGTTTAAATTTAAATTTAAAATAGCGCTTATAGAACAACCATTTAAAGGGCCTTAACATGAATCAACAGTTTTATGAAAATGTAGATGATCAAATTGAATTAATTATTCAAAATAAGTTACAAAAAACAGAATATGTTATTGAAACTCCTCAATCATCAAGTATCAAATTAAATAATGGTACAAAGTTACTCAACTTTTGTGCTAATAATTATTTAGGCTTAGCTGATGATAAGGAACTAATCGAAGAAGCAAAGCTTGCTTTAGATAAGTATGGTTATGGCGTTGCCTCAGTGCGTTTTATATGCGGCACACAAACTATACATAAAGATTTAGAAAAAGTAATTAGTAATTTTTTGGGGATGGAAGATACTATTTTATACAGTTCTTGTTTTGATGCAAATGGTGGGCTTTTTGAAACTTTACTAACTGAAGAGGATGCCATAATATCAGATGAGTTAAATCATGCTTCCATAATTGACGGAGTTCGTTTATGTAAGGCTAAAAGATTTCGTTATAAGAATAATAACATGGAAGATCTAGAAGCACAGCTAATTGAAGCTGAGAAAGCTTCAGTTAGATTTAAAATGATTGCAACTGATGGTGTATTTTCAATGGATGGTATTATTGCTAACTTGAAGGGTATTTGTGATCTTGCTGATAAATATAATGCTATTGTTATGGTCGATGACTCACATGCAACTGGGTTTGTCGGTAAAAATGGCCGCGGCACTCCTGAATATTGTGGTGTTGAAGGGAGAATTGATATACTAACGGGAACTTTAGGTAAAGCATTAGGCGGAGCATCTGGGGGCTATGTAAGTACAAAAGCAAATATTGTCAAATTATTACGTAACCGTTCTAGGCCATATTTATTTTCAAACTCTCTAGCACCAGTAATAACGGCAACATCTTTAAAAACCATCGAAAAAGTAAAAAAAGCATATAATCTTAGAGAAAAGTTAGAATCAAATCAGAAAATGTTTCGTGATGGATTAACTAAGGCAGGCTTTGATTTAGTTGCGGGTGAACATCCTATTATCCCAGTAATGCTTTATGATGAAAAGCTTGCAGTTGAATTTGCAACTGAGCTATTAAAAGAAGGTATATATGTAATTCCATTCTCTTTTCCGGTTGTTCCAAGAGGAAAAGCAAGAATTAGAACTCAAATGTCAGCTAAACATGACTCTGAGCAAATTAAAGAAGCCATTGATAAATTTGTTAAAATCGGTAAAAAATTAAATATTATTAAATAATAAGGCAATCAATTATATGAATAAAATGTTTGCACTAGTAAAAGCTAAACGTGAACCAGGTATATGGATGGAGCAAATTACAGTTCCAAACATTAAAGATGATGAAGTATTGATTAAAATCAATAAAACAGCAATTTGTGGTACAGACTTACACATTTATAAATGGGATGACTGGGCACAAAAGACTATACAGACACCGATGCATGTTGGCCATGAATTTGTAGGTGAGATAGTACAAATTGGTAATAGTGTTACTCAAAATTTAAAAATAGGTGATAGAGTATCTGGAGAAGGCCATATTGTGTGTGGCACATGTCGTAATTGTAGAGCAGGACATTTCCATCTATGTCCAAATACTATTGGTGTTGGAGTAAATAGACCGGGTGCTTTTGCTCAATATCTAGCAATACCAGCATTTAATGTATTTAAACTACCAGATTATATAAGTGATAATGTTGCAAGTATGTTGGATCCGTTTGGTAATGCAGTACATACTGCATTATCATTTGATTTAATTGGAGAAGATATTTTAATCACTGGCGCTGGCCCTATTGGATGTATGGCAGTTGCTATTTGTAAAAAAGTCGGAGCAAAAAATGTAGTCATTATTGATATCAATGATTTCCGACTAGATTTAGCCAAGAAGATGGGGGCTGACGCTGCAATTAATATCTCAGACTGTAAAGATGCTAATGAAATAGATAATAAACTAAGAGAGATAATGAGAACTTTAAAGATGGAAGAAGGATTTGATGTAGGCTTAGAAATGTCTGGCGTTGAAGTGGCTATCCATGCTATGGTTGATTTAATGATTAATGGCGGCAAAATTGCTATGCTTGGCATTAGTGGTAAAAATGTTGCTCTTGACTGGGATAAAGTAGTCTTCAAAAGTTTACTATTAAAAGGTGTATACGGAAGAGAAATGTTTGAAACTTGGTATAAGATGGTGTCTTTGGTAAAATCTGGTTTAAATGTTGAAAATATTATAACACATGTTTTACCTGTTACAGAATACCAGAAAGGATTTGAACTTATGAAATCAGGCCAATGCGGTAAAGTTATTTTAGATTGGGGAGCCTTAAATTAAATTTAACCTTGAAAGCCTTGTTACACAAGGCTTAACATTTGAGTCTGTGAGTAATTTTGTGCTTTAGTCTGATATTAGTTAAAATAATGTTAATTAAAAAAGGACTAAAGATGGCAAAGAACCCAAACTTAACTCAAGATAAACTAGACATATTATCACAAATACCAGAGGATGTAAT
>JBKDHQ010000046.1:0-2862 GCA_046336365.1 Neisseriaceae bacterium | reverse complement strand
ATGACCTAAATCATAGACCTAGAAAAGCTCTAAATTTTAAAACACCTAATGAGGTTATTGCTAAATATTTACAACGTATTTCATGTAATCTAGCACGCAACAAAAATTCCTCTGTTGCTTTTCATGATTGAATGGGCCCGAAACTCCCCAAAATTATGTTGCCAAAACTTTTAAAAAAATGTACAATATTACAATATTTATTGTAAATTTTAACGTGCAAGGAGTTAAATCAATCATGTCTTATAAATTATATAACACTCATCAAAACTCTCACTTAAAACTAAATATTAATTAACTCTGAATCAAGCGTAAATAATGCAACCCATTTTTATACTTATGGTAAAATGGTTACTGCTTGTATAGAAAAATGCTTATTTTTTACGCCGGGACAGAGACAATAGACACATACACTAATTAATTTTTCTAGTTACAAATATGGCTCAACTTACAAATATTTTAGATGGTCTTAATGACGAACAGCTTGCGGCAGTAACCCACTCAAATAAATCGATGCTGGTGCTTGCCGGTGCTGGAAGTGGAAAAACTAAAGTTCTTACAACTCGTATTGCATGGTTAATTGAAACATCTCAAACCACTCCTGGTGAAATCTTAGCTGTAACATTCACAAACAAAGCAGCCAAAGAAATGATACACAGAGTGTACAAATTAATAGATATTGCACCGAATAAATTATGGATAGGAACATTTCATTCCATTGCTTTAAGAATTCTTTCCAAACATCATAATGAAGCAGGGTTAAACTCATTTTTTCACATTTTAGATATGCAAGATCAGCTAAATGTAATTAAGCGAGTTATTAAAGAAGCCAACTTTGATGAAGAGCATTATCCAGCAAGAGAATTACAGAAATTTATTAACTCAAAAAAAGAAAATGGCTTACGTTCTTATGACTTGCAAGCTGAAACATTTAGACAAGAACATTGGATTAAATTATATTCTATGTATGAATCTATCTGCAATAAAGATAGTTTAGTTGATTTTACAGAATTATTACTTCGCAGTTACGAATTACTCTCTCACAATAAAGAAATTTTATCTTATTATCAAAACAAATTTAGACATATCTTGGTAGATGAATTTCAAGATACAAACAATCTGCAATACAAATGGATTAAATTATTTAAATCAAATACAACAAATGTTTTTGCAGTTGGTGATGATGACCAGTCTATATATTCTTTCCGTGGAGCTCTTGTTACAAACATGCAAGCATTTCTCCACGACTTTAAAATAAGCGCACCAATTCGGTTGCAACAAAATTATAGATCAACTACCAATATACTGCAAGCAGCTAACTCTGTTATAAACAATAATAGCTCTCGCATTGGTAAAAATTTATGGACTCAAAATTTTGATGGTCCAAAAGTAAAATTATATGAAGGCTATACAGAAGAAGATGAAGCATTTTTTGTTATGGATGAAATTAGAAACCTAAAAGATAGTGGAATGCCACTGTCTGAAATTGCTGTTTTGTATAGATCAAATGCACAATCAAGAATTATAGAGCAAATATTATATGGACATAATATTGCTTATCGTGTATATGGTGGATTAAGGTTTTTTGATCGTCAGGAAATAAAGCTTATTTTAACTTATTTACGTTTGGCGGTAAATACTAATGACAATGATGCGTTTTTAAAAGTGGTAAATTTCCCTTCTCGAGGAATTGGAATAAAGACAATCGAGATTCTACAAAATTTGGCTACCGAAAAAAATTTACCATTGTTTAATGCTTGTGAATTTCTTGAAGGTAAATCAAGAACTTTACTTGGACTATTTATTTCTTTAATTAATGATATAAAAAAACAATTTCAAAATTCTACTTTACCAAACTTAATCAATTATATAATAGATAAAGCAGGTATTGCTACATACTACAGTTCTGATAAAAAAAGTGGAAAAGAGCGTTTAGAGAATCTTAATGAATTAATAAATGCTGTTACTAATTTTACGAACGATTATGGAAATCTTATTCCTGAGTTTCTTGCACATGCGACTTTGGAATCAGCAGATGGAGATCCACAGAAAGCAGAACAAGCAGTCCAATTAATGACTGTTCATGCAGCAAAAGGTTTAGAGTTCAAAGTAGTTTTCATTTTAGGACTCGAAGAGGGTTTATTCCCACATGAAAATAGCTTGGAATCAGAGAAAAGCACAGAAGAAGAGCGTAGATTAATGTATGTAGCGATAACGAGAGCCAAAGAATACTTATATCTTGTAAGAGCATGTAGTAGACTTATGTGGGGTAAACGCCAAACTGCTCCAATATCAAGGTTTGTTAATGAGATCCCTACAGAATTAATCTCTAATATATCTGGTATTAGTCATATTGGGTATGATACTTTAACAGCAAATCTAATGCCAAAAGACCAAAGTATTTATGCACCAAATACCAGTAATTTTGAATTTAAAACTTCCCATCTTCAAATATTAGATAAGAACTTAACCTTAAAGATAGGAGATTTAGTCAAGCATGAAAAATTCGGTAATGGTAAAATCGTACAACTTAACACAGATGGTAAGAAAATGACTGCTGAAATCTTCTTTATTGGTATGGGTAAAAAGACCCTGGATCTAAATATTGCAAAAATTGAGAAAGCTTAACATAGGTATATCTAATAAATTCAGTATTACTCAAAAATTAAGGTAACTACAGATTTAGATATATAGTTTTTTCTTTGATAAATATCAACAAAGATTTTTGCTTACTACCTGACAAAATATAATTAGATCATTAAAAATTTAACATTAAAACATAGAGTTGGCTTATACTTACGGTGACAAAACCTTTTAACTCACTGTAGGAGCCAATATGCAAGCAAGCCAACTCAAAGATATTGT
>JBKDHQ010000045.1:0-31650 GCA_046336365.1 Neisseriaceae bacterium | reverse complement strand
CCACTGAATTAACTGACTCGATGTCTTGTGGTCACTTTAACTTATTAATTATATGGTCACTTATATACTTAATTTAATGGTCACCTTGAATTATAATACAGTGGTCATATACGACATTATTACACAATCCTGCATTTTAATTGAATATTCCATCAAAACAATTGATAAATAACGCTTTTATAAAACTTAATGATTCAAATTGACAAATTGTTCAGATAGTGTTAAAATTATCAACTCATAATTTTTATCTACTGAATTCGTAGACAAAATAATTTGTTTAATTCAATAAAACAAAAACCTATGCTAACTTATTATATAAATAAGCATATAAATAAAAATTATAGAGCGAACTTTTTATAAAATTATCTTTTTAAAAAGGAAAACCATGTTTAAAAAAACCTTAGTCTTAGCAGCTACGTCGCTTGCTCTTGCTTCTTGTATTGGGCATAGTAACAGTAACTCTAGTAATTTACAACCAGTTGTAACACAAAATACAAAATCTAATACAATGGCACAATTATTGGAAATGAATAAAAAGCATCTAGTTTCAAATTCTATGTTAACAAAATTCGAAGAAAAAGTAAATCTCTTATCCAATAATTATGAAACACCAGTAAGAGTTGGATATGGATTTGATGGCAGAACTGGAATGAGTAATGGATATAGTTGTTTAGCAAACTCTGATGACCCTAATTCAATTAGCATATCCAATCCAGAAGGTACAGTAAATTTCTCTAGCAACGTTTCATCAAGCTTAGTCTCTGATTTATTAAGCGTCCATGTTGATGGCAATTTAAACATTGGTGTATTTTCCGCATCTGTTGCTGCAAGTTATGCTCGTGATGCTGTTGATACTCGTAATACACTGAATTTTAACTACTTCCAAACTATTGGAGCTGACGCTATATATAACTTACACAATGTAATTGGAAATGATATTTTAAGCAAAAGTGCACAAAACTTACTTGCATCAGGTATGGATAAGTTTACTAGCATTTGTGGTGACTCAGTCATCCAGAGTGCTAAAGTTGGTGCAGTTTTAGTGGTGGATGTAGCTATTCAGTTCTCTAGTTCATCATTAAAGCAAAAATTTGAAGGTTCTGCAAATGGATCTTTCTTAGGAATAGGAAGCGTTGCAGGTAAATTCACTGATGAACAAGACAACTTAACTAAAGGCGCTACACTCCTAGTTAAAGCTTATCAAAGAGGTGGGGACCCAACCAAACTAGCTAATATATTTGGCAATCCAGACCCACAAGGTAGCTATAACATTGTAAAATGTGGCCCCAAAGATATCCAAAGATGTCAAGATATGATTAATGATATCATATCATATGCACAGCACGACTTCCAAACTAATGTTAACTTCAAAAACCAAGATACATTATATACATATCAATATAATGTTAAGGCATATACTAGGTTAGGCGTAGAAGCAAAACTGCCTGTATTAACTCCAGAACAGCAAGCTGCTAGGGATTATCTAACCACATCAATTACTCAAGATCGAGAAATGCTTAATTATTTAAGAACTTATGTAAATCAAAGCTTCTTCAATGATGGAAATGTTGATTATGTATCCCAAAATAACATGAAACAAGCTATAAAAGATTACACTACTATGATCAATGAATATAATAATTATGATATCCTTGACTCATGTTATGGCGACACAGAAAATATTAATACTAGATGTGTTTATGCTGCAAGTCAAGTAAAATCAATGCGCAATAGATATATAGATTCTATAAACTTTGCTCATAGAATGGCTATAACTATAGTAGCCGATACAGTAATTGGTCAAATCGTATTTATACCCATAAATACAGGAACTATACCTTTTGGAACTCCAATTAATAGTGCACAAGGAGTATTTATAGCCTATCTTCCGAAAACAGACACAGCCACAACTCCATGTTTAATTGATACAACAACAGATTATCAGTTTTTCAAAAAGTATCATCCTGATCTTGGTAGTCAGTCAGTACAATGTTATGGAGCCACAACACCAGAAGCACAAAATTTTTATATATTTGGTTATGGCGATAGAACTATGTTTGGTAATGCTGGGCATGTAGTCAACGGTGTGGCAACACCATATCCAGTTCCGCCTTATGGCTACAACACACAGTTCTTTTACTCTGACGCTACAAGCTTTAAATATAATCCAATTTAATCACATATTTATTATAGGGGCCAACATAGTGGCTCCTATTTTTTCTTATAACTCACCTTATTCTCATACATAAAAAACAAATTTGACATGCAATATTCCTTTATGATAAAATATTCTTTTATCTCTGATAACACAATTATGTCAGGATTAAATAAGCGTTTATCAAAAAACTAAGTTTATATTATTACTAATACTTTGTACAGTACCAATTACATCAGATTATTTTTTAAAAAGGAATACTATGCTCAAAAAAGCTCTTATATTAGCTACTATTTCATTCTCTATATCATCTTGTATAGGCGGAAATGACAATAATGTAGGCAATTCTAATAACTCACAGATAGCTGGTATAACCACAGCACCACTATCTGATATAAAACCAATACAACCTTACCCTGATAGCGATCCTGATATACCAGAACAAAATAACATTAACAATTATGAAATAAAAGCACAAATTGGATATTCTGCTGATACCAGAACTGGAATAATCTTTAAAAATCGCTGTATTGCAAATACAGATAACCCAGATTATATCAATTATTCTAATCCTCAAGGAACAGTGCAATTTGGCGCAAGTGCATCATCAAATCAAGTAGCAAATTTACTTAATGTTAATGATTATCAAACAAATGGTGATTTTGATAAATTTACCTCATCGGGGCAATCAAATTATGTACGTGATATAGAAGATAAGAGAGATACACTAAATTTCAACTATTATCAAGTTGCTGGTATGGAAGCATCTTTCCAACCAAGAGTATTTGGTAATGATTTATTAACACCATATGCTTATGATCTTCTAATATCGGATACAGATAAATTTATAAAAACATGCGGAGATTCATTTGTTATAAGTGCATTACAAGGTGGAGTTTTAGCATTAAATGTATCAATTCACTTTCAGAATAACACCCAAAAACATAGTTTTCTATCCACTTCATCAAATGATCTTGGAATAGGATTCCTTATTAGCAGACTAAAAAAAGAGAACGATGCCGCATTAAAAAATACCAGCATATCAGTTAACGCATACCAAATGGGTGGCAATCCAGAAAAACTAGCCCAACTATTTGGTAATCAACAATATCATAAATATAATAATATTAATTGTAGAATCAATGACATTAGTAATTGTGAAAGGATTATAAATGAAATTATAGGTTATGCTAAAAATGAATTTGGACCGAGCATAGACTTTAAAAAACCAGAAACACTATATACTTACCAATATAATATAAAATCATACAGCAGCCTTGGGCTTAACGACGTATCATTACCAGAATTAACAGAGGAAGAAAAAACAGCGAATAAATATTTAAGTAATTCAATAGCAAAAGATAGAGAAATGTTTAACTATTTAAAAACTTATAAAAGACAACCTTTCTACAATACTTTTGCTGATAACTCGACAAAAGATCTAGTTAATAAAGCAATTGAAAGTTATATTAGCTTGCTTGGTGAATATAATAATTACAATATTATTGATGCATGTTATACCGACATATTACACCTAAATACAAAATGTGTTGAAATGGCTAATCAAATAAAAAATATGAGAAGCAAATATGAATCAGCAATTGATATTGCCAACAAGTTAGCCACAGTAGCAGCTGGCATTACCCCACTCGGTGTAATTTACTTTGTGCCAATAAATACTGATCAAAATACTTCTAGTGATATTAGTAAAGGAATTAGCGGTAAATTTGTAAGTTATTTCTCTAATAGTGAATCATTTACCACTACTTGCGAGTTGGATACTACTTCTGATAATAGTTACTTTAAGAAATATTTCCCTCAGTTTATAAATAAGTCTGTATATTGTGGTGGACAAATAATTCCTGGAATTAATAATTTCTATGTAAATACTATTGAAGATAGGAAAAATTTCGGCAATGCTGGCCATATAGTAAATAAAGTTGAAACATCTTACCCAATTCCGCCATATGGATATAATGTACAATTCTTCTATTCAGATGGAACAGATTTTACATTTAATCCAATTTAAGCTAAATGGGGCAAAACAAACCTTGCCCCTATTTCTAAACTAGCCATATCAGCCTAAGACTCTGTTAAAAACAATCTTCTCCATATTTAATTTTGTTGTGTATCATATTTTATTTTTAGTGCATTCATATACAAAAAATATCTTATTATTATCTCAACTGTTAATTCTGGCATATATAAATTTTCATTTATAAAATAAATTGTGATTTACGATGCATAATAGTTAGTGGCAATACTATTTGCGAATAATTTCAATTTGATAATTATTGTGCTCAGATAAAAGACCAAAAATACGCTCAATAGCATGAATCATCTCACCATCTGATGCACCATTTTCATAAGTAAATTGCCAATTTTCAATCTTTTCAATGCCTGAAAATGCTTTTGGATTGAACCAAAACATGCTACCTGCTGCAAATAAACTCTCTTTGTTGAAAACAATATTTAATAACTTTGTCAATAATCCTAAATTTTTTTCATTATCAACTAAACAAGTATGCCCATTCCAGGTTCCATCAATCTTCAATTGGAAGCCATGAGGAATTAAATAGCCAACGCGGTTATTTATATATGACTGTATTTGTGTTAAATTCAACGTAAATAAAGGATCCAGTAATGCTGACAACCAATTACCACCATCTGGAAGCAATGTTTGCTTTGAATGGGTTTTACAAATAAATTCATACTCTAGTTGGTTAACCAATTTTAATAGCTCAAGAAATGGTAAAATATCTCTTCCTCTATTTTCACAAATTAAAATTTGAGCACCAGGAAATAATTCTTCAATCCTTTTTACTAAATCAATGCTAACTACATCGTCTGCAACAGTAAAATAAAAATCTACTGCTCCCTGAAATTTAAGGCTTTTCTGATAAAAAACATCTAAAGTATTCAGATAAAACAAATGAAATATAATAGCAATATTACTTTTTTTAGTAAAACTTGGGTTTAAATATTTTAAAAATTTTTTGTCAAAAGCTTTTATATTTAAATATACAGCTTCTAAATAGCCAAAACCATTTCGACGATCAGGTTCCAAATGGGTTCCTTCAGCCCACTCGTTCCAAGCATTTATAAATACAAATTTTTCATTCTCATTTAATTTTTTATTGCTTAAGCAACTAAACAATCTCTGCTTTAAAAACAATTTGAACTTTTTAATAGTAAAATTATGAAAAGTAGTTGAATTATTTTGTCTTCTAGCTGTATTATCCCAACCAAGCATTAATGATTGCATAAGCTTATCCTCTGATTTAGTTTCTCTAGCAACTTCAGCATATGCATCATAATTATAAATGTACCCTCTAAAACTTTCATTTAAAAAACTAATTTGCTCATTCATATAGTGATTCAGCACAACCCCATGCGGTGGAAACTCTACAACTGAATCAATATCATGCATTTTTCTATATCCAAATGCATTTGTACAAATAATGTAAATTCCTTCAAACCCAAAATTTATAATTTCAGAACGCCATATCGTAATATAACGATCAAAATCTTTAATTTCCTGAGCATTATATACTATCAGAACAGGTTTATTATCTATTTTTATATAACGTCCATCTTTAAAATATTTAATTACATCATGTAGAAAATTTTTAGGATCATCAGGCAGATAACGTTGTTCAAGAAGAATATTAGTACTCTGACCGTCCCAAGTTCTAGTCCAATTTTCATTTGCCCAGCAAATACAATATTTGATATCAATGTCTTTGTTTGAATATAATAACTCTATTGGTGTATTCATCACTTTTTTGCCAGAAAACCAATAATAATAAAAGCTAAAGCCAAAAACACCATAATTCCTTGCCAAATCAGCTTGTTCTCGAAGATTATCAACTATTCTTAAGTCGTAAAATCCTAAATGGATTGGTAAGTGAGGTTGATAATGATTAACAAAATTTTGTCTGGCTTTAGTAGTATTGGTCCATTCAGTAAACCCTTTCCCCCAAAATAAATCATTTTCAGGAAATGGATGAAATTGTGGTAAATAAAAAGCAATAATTTTAACTAATGGATCAACCAACTTCTCATGTTCAACATAATATTGGTATTCATCGGATTTGTCATACATGGCTTGTACTTGATGCAAATTATTATCTACAACTATGTATTGAGTTGTAAGGATTTTATTTCTTAAAAAACTAATGCATTTTATAATGGTTTTTCCTAATCCAAGGTATTTGATACTATTTTTCAATTTTCTATACATTGACGCTCCGAATAAAATATTTTTGTAATAAAATTACGCAAATAATACTTATAAATTATAAAAATCTGGAATATTACATAAAATATTTATAAAATCAATCAACAATAACCCACGTTATATAAGCCATACAATAAAATAATATAGAGATTTCTCAAGTAATTTTATCAATTTACCCGAACTCACTTGAACTTTTTCATGATTAATGCCACGACCAAAACATTCAGTATTATTTATGATTAAAAATAATTGATTAATAAAATTTATAAATCAGTTATAATAAAGTAGCATTTAATACGTTTAAACATATAGATATACTCAATCTAATTTCAAAGAATCCAATATAAGCAAATTTAGTCGCCAATCAAATTGATGAACTACCATAAGAAATTTAGGAAAAAAGTCAATTTCTCAAGAAAATAGTAAAATACTGTAGATTATAATTATGTAACAGGTTGAAGAATTTTACGGATTATATTCTTCATCTTTCTTAATAAAGATCTCAAAGGTGCAATAATATATTTTCTAGCAGGTGAAAAAAGAGAACCTATTGCTACTTTTCCTTTTAATTCGTTCTCTAAATTATTTAACTGCCTTTGAACAATTACAATCTGCTCTATAACAGTATTTAATCTTAAATTTAGATTACCGTATGTAACAATGTCAGACATTGCGTTTTGGTTTTGTACAGCCATAGATTTACGTATTCGTTCATTTTTCCAGATAATCTCATCAGTCAAATGCCTTTGAAGGCCTACTGCGTCAGATGTAGTATTTTTATAATATCCTTGTGGATCAACTCTTTTACTATAACGCACTAATACTTCCGGAATAAGGCCAATATCGCCACCATTAACTACAAAATTTGTAATAAATGCCCAATCTTCAGTATACTCAATATTTTCTGGATATCCACCAACCATCATAAATTCTTTTCTTCTTAAAACTAATGAGCATGGAGGAATGTTAGTCGTATGAAATCCTAATATTGATAGATCATGTGGTTGTGGTTTATAGAAAAACTCTGTTCCACGATTTATAATTTTATCATTTACAATTTCTTCAAGAACTACTTCAGTCCAACATGCAACTGCTGCATAATTTGGGTTTTTATAAAAAAATTCATGTACTTTTTCAAAATATTTATTATTTGGGAAATCATCATCGTCCAAAATTATAACGTATCTACCAGAGGAATTTGCAACGCCTAAATTTGCTGCAAATGACCTCCCTTGAGAATTTTTATTATCTACAGCTACAACATTCATACCAGATTCTCTAGCAAGATTAACTTCATCGTCTACTATATTAAAATCTCCATTATCATTGACTATCACCCATTCAAAATTTTTGAAGGATTGCTTCAATAAAAACTCTCTTAGCCTTTTTAATGTTACACAACGATTTTTTGTTCTAGTTATCACGCTCAAAAATATACTATCCATATTATTTCCTTAATTTTGGGTCAATTATTATTGATTATTTTAGCAACAACTTCTAACCAAGAGTAACCATATTCACGATCAGGTTCCAAATGAGCACCTTCTGCCCATTCATTCCATGCGTTTATAAACACTAAAGATTCTCCTGAAATTTTATTTTTTGAAGCAAATTGATTCATTCCAGATAAGTAATGGTGAAACTCCTCAGGAGTACTGCCAATATAACTAGTTCCTTTAAAAGGACGTCTAGCTTCATTATCCCAAGACATAAAACAACCTCTAATCACATTTTGATGACTAAATGTTCGATTAATTTCACTATGCACAACAGAATTATAGCAATATGTTTTGCCAGAAAATTTTGGATTTAATACAGTGACTTTAGCTTGGCTCTGAACTGTTGCTATAGGTGGAAACTGCATTGTAGCATTAAATCCCATACTGATTGGATCATTATCAATTAAATCTGGCATCATTACATTAATTAAAAATATATCGTCAAACCCATTCCGCTTACAAACATCACGCCACACCTGTGTGGTTTTTTTTATATCTTTAAATAAATATATATGATATAAGATAAATACAGGCTTATTGTCTATTTTTATATATCTTTCATCCTTAAATACATTTTTACATAAATACTCCATAACATTTATATCATCTTGATCATTATGTTCTTGTTGTTGCAATACTTGATCACCATGTTCAAAGTCAGAAAACCCATGCCATGTTCTAACCCAGCTATCGTTTGCCCAAAAATAGCAAAAAGGCATATCTAAATCCTGATTATTTAATATAATATCTAATGGTTTTTCAAGTATTCTACGTCCATTAAACCAATAAAAGTAATAACAAAAACCATATATCCCATAATTTTTCGCAATATCTATTTGTTGAAGTAAAGTATTTTTATTTAATAAATCATAATACCCAACATCAAATGGCAAATGGGGTTGGTAGTGATTATAATATTGTGGAACAGCTTTGGTAACATTATTCCATTCAGTAAAATTTTTACCCCACCATTGATCATTCTCCTTAACCTGATGAAACTGAGGTAAATACAGTGCTATATTTTTTACAATAGAACGTTGTTTTTCTGAAATATTATGTTTTTTATATGGCAAGAAATTTTCGCCCAATGTCCAAGTTCTATTACATAGTCTCAAATATTCTTTATAGAGTTTTTTATGATTACATAATAACTTTAATAAATTTAACTTTACCATAAAATTTATTTTCCCCTTACAATTTTGAAAAAACTTAGGATTTTATAACACTTTGATTGCAATATTGAATCAAGATACTGATATTTTTGTAGTAATTCC
This sequence comes from Neisseriaceae bacterium, assembly GCA_046336365.1. Taxonomy (GTDB): domain Bacteria; phylum Pseudomonadota; class Gammaproteobacteria; order Burkholderiales; family UBA11063; genus Aquella. Next base: position 22,482 of record JBKDHQ010000045.1, on the reverse strand, counting down.
CAATCTTTTTGCTGCACTTCTTGTAGGTATTGATAGTTTTGTTGTAATTCTAAATCTCTTTGTTGTAATTCTTGTATTTGTTGTTGCAGCTCCTGGTCTCTTTGTTGCAGCTCTTGTGCTTTCTGTTGCAGCTCCTGATCTCTTTGTTGCATTTCTTGTGTTTTTTGTTGCAACTTCAAATCTTTTTGTAGCAAACTAGTCTTATTTTGTTCTATCTCTAAATCTTTTTGTTGCAAACCAACCTTATATTGCTCTATCTCTAAATCTCTATTTGTTAACGTCCTAGATATTTGAAGAATAATATTATTCTTTTCATTCATTACTTGATTTATTTGTTCTATATATTTATAGACTTGGTTTACATTTAATGTTTCTATTTTTAGGATAAATGAAACTTCAATAATCTTATCTATAATCTCTATATCATCCATAAACAAAATAGGGTCATGATGATAGAAGTAATGCCAATCATTATCATGATAAGTAGAATTATCATATTTTATCTTCAAGTCATGAATTATAGTATCCTGAGTTATAGCATAAGCACGCATAAATTTAATTTTTGCAGGAGAGTTGATTGGATCAAACCTAATACTCCTAATTTTTTCCTTTACCATAGATAAATCAAACTTATATACTTCTTTTGATAGATCAAAATCCTGTGTAATAGATAACTCTTCAGAGAAACCGTTGCCCATATCATAAAATAACTGAACCTTTTGCATGCTATAAGAATTCATACATGAGATATAGAGATCATAAACCCTCTTATATAAAATAGTATCAACAACTAATTCATCTTCGCAAATTGCAGATATTTGATTTGCTCTTTCCAAAGTAATCATAATATTTTTATCTAGATTACAATTTTTGTAACAGAAATCATAAAGATAGTCTAGATTATTAAGGTTAATCTTATATAGCCCCAGCAGTTCATCAACTATTAGTTCTGCACTTTTATAACCAAATCCACGCCCTGAAAAATTGTTCTTAAAAGCTAACTCTAAATTCTCTCTCGTAATCCAACCAGGCCCCCCAAAATAATCATAACAATATACAGGAATTTTCAAGCTCATAGCATACTGCACTGTTTTACCAATAGTTATGACACAATCATATTGACCTAATATTTCAGGTGTTATTAACTCAAATTTTTCTTGCTCAGCACCAAAATAGTCTACACTTATACCAGATTTTTCCAGCATATTTTTAATTGACAAAATTTCTGTAGGATAATGATTTGACACGCAAATAATTTTTTTAATAGTAATATTTTTAGGAGAATTATTTGGATTAACAAAATAATTAAAATCAATACTATTTGGGAACACATGAGTATTACTTTCATGTACTCTATTTTTTATTAACTGATCTTTAGTTTCGTGGCTATTTGCAAGTACTAATGATAATTTATTAGCATATGGTGGCGGAAACTCAAAACTTTCAAATGGTGATAAACTAGAAAATATTATTTTGTCTGATTTAATTTTATTTAATAATAAAAAGTTTAAAACTGGATAATGCTGTGACCAAATTAAATCATAATCTGTTACAGATAAGTCATCAATTCTATCGATGACTCTTACATCAATATTCTTAAAATACTTTATAAATACTAAGTTTTTATCAAAGCAAAACACTTCGACTGTGTGTCCATGGTCTACAAAATATCTGGATAATTCGTAGCAGTTAATTTCAGATCCAGTAAATGATTTTATAAAATAGTTAGTTATCAAAACTCTCATTTGATTTCCCAAGTATGAGCTAATGCCACTATCCCATCATATTTTCTCCAACCAGATAATGAAAAGTCAGTTTTGATATCTACTTTAATATAATTTTCCAATTTATGTATCGTTCTTAATAAGTCATCATGAGCCAAATAAAAAGAGAAATAATACGAACCAGTTAATAGCGAAATATTATTTAAAGTTAAAGTAATAATATTTTTTCCAGAATTTAGCAATATTGATTTTTCATCCCGAATATTATTTATTCTGCTAATTTCAAAAAAATTATCTGCCTTATTTACTGCCAAACCTATAGAAACACTTAATTCTAATACTGAAAATATTTCTAATGTTATTTCTATGTCCTGGAAAGTCTTGAAAAAATCAGCTGCACTTTTGGAATTACTATTATTAATTGAAATTCTATTAAAATATGCCCCACATGAAGAATCCATCTCCCCAACACTACTCACATCAAATACATTTCCTCCTTCTTCTAAGCGCATTTTTTCAGAAATTTTCCCCAAAGCATTTTTATATAGCTCATCAACATTATGATGATTCATCATTTCGTATTCGTAGTGATCTGTGACAATATCTACATTGCCAATTTCCGCAACTTTACCATTTTTTATCCAGACTACTTTATTACAAAGTAACCTAATTGCACTTAATGAATGTGATACAAATATTACTGTGCATAAGCGTTCTGACATTAAAGATTTCATTTTTTGCATACATTTATTCTGAAATGCCATATCACCAACACTTAGAGCCTCATCCACAATCAATATATCAGGTTCAACATTAATTGCAACAGCAAATGCTAAACGAGCAAACATACCAGATGAATACATCTTAACTGGCTGATGAATAAAATCTCCAATATCAGCAAATTGAGTAATACTATCTAATTTGGTATCAACCTCTTCACGGGCATATCCCATAAGGTTACCTTGAAAATATATGTTTTCAATACCAGTATATTCTGGATTAAAGCCAGCTCCTAATTCTAATAAAGCAGATATTTTACCATTAGAAATAACATTCCCATCAGTTGCAGATAATACGCCTGTTATTATTTTAAGAAGTGTTGACTTGCCTGCTCCATTATTTCCCAATATACCAAAGCAATCACCTTTTTTAATCTCAAAATTAATATCATTTAAGGCATAAAAATCTTTATGATATTTCTTACCACGCCAATGTAGAGCCTCTTTAAGCCTATCAGCTGGAGAATCATATAGCTTATATATCTTAGTTAAATTTTCTACTTTTATCGCTATATTATCTGTCATATTTGAAAATAACCAATTCTAATTAACTAACAGAAATTTACTACATACTAAGTAATACCTTTCTATTTTACCTAAATTTTAAAAATACTATAATAGGTTAAATTCTATAATTACTCAACCTCTAGTTTTTTCAGTATTTTACACTATTTTAATAATATTTGCATTAAATAATAGCAAACAAAATATATCACAAATACGCTATGCCTGTTATACGCTTAGTTTTATTTTTTATCATAAAAATAATTGTTTCAAACTGAGTATATAAAACAATATCTGCTTTAGCGCGGGTTATTGCAGTATATAATAACTCACGAGTTAAAACTGTCTTATTTTGATCAACAATATTGGGTAATATTATATAAACGTGGTTATACTCTGAACCTTGTGATTTATGTATAGTCATTGCATAAGCTAATTGGTGCTTTGGAATTATCTCAGGAGAAAATTTTTTACCATCTTCGAATATAATAATAGGTTTACCATTAACAATAACGCAAATTCCAACATCTCCATTATATATACCTAATGCAGAATTATTTTCCAATACTAGTATAGGACGTCCAGTATACCATTCTCGATTAATAACAAATTTATTCTTTATAACGGTTTCTATTTGCTTATTTAAATTATTAACACCTAATACTCCATTATTAACTGCACAAAGAATAGCAAAATTCTTAAATTCTTTAAATAATAATTTACTTACTTCAATATCATCTATAGTTGATGTTAAATTTACTATTTCCTCAATTATTCTAATATAGTTAACTAACGGAGAATCATTATCAAATAAATCTATTATAATCTTTTTAAAATTAGAATTATTTCTCGCCTTTATAGCAGAATCATTTCGAATAATTTTTATAATTTGATCTATATCATTATTTAAAATAAATCCAGCAAATTGTGCTATTTCACCTAAATTACGATTACTTGAGATTAACTCGCTAATATTAAATACACTCGTAAATAAATCAGAAACAACACTTTTATTTTTTTCAACTAACATCGCAAACACATACCCCTCTTCAACAGAAGATAGCTGATTTTTGTCGCCTAAAAAGATAATATTTTTTATTTTTTGATGGTCAATAGCAAGTAGGAGTTTATAAAAGAGTGGTAGACTTATCATTGACGATTCATCTATAATTAAAATATCTACATCCAAGGGGTTATTATTATCATGTTTAAAATATATACTACCGTATTTATAACCCAATAATTTATGAATAGTACTATATGAAACATTATTAATTACTTCTGATTCATAAGGGCTTAGTCCAAACTGATCAGTTACTCGAATTAGGTTGGAACAAACGGACTCTTTCACCCTAATTGCTGCTTTTCCTGTTGGAGCAACAATACAAATTTTTGGATCATTAACTATATTTTTATATATTCTAATTAAAATAATTAATAGAATTAATACAGTAGTTGTTTTTCCGGTTCCAGGACCTCCTGTTATAAAACTAAGCTGATTTAATGCACTTATTTGTATAGCAGATAGCTGTTCATTATTTGGATAATCATTTTGTACCTGATTTTTAATGCTCATTAAATTATTAATTACTATTTCGGTATTAACGCATTTATTATAAGTTAAGGATCTAAGTTTTCTTAAAATTGATACTTCATAGTAAAGATAACGTGTGATATATAACAAGTTGGTCTTATTAATCATAAATAATGTCAATGGTAACGGTTCTATATACTGTTCATGTAAAGTATGGATACCGCAAATTCCAGATTTTTTTAAGATATTAATAAGGGATTTAGAAGTACCTTCTGCTTGTTCAGATGTTTTACAAAAATCCTGTATATCAATACAACTGTTACCCATACTCATTTGATTAAGTAAATAATCTATAACCAACCTCATGATTGATTTTTGTTTATCGTTTAATGATGAATTTGAATCAAGCCGTAGTAATATTTGAGTAAAATCTGCCATATAGTTTTTCAATCATTTTATAAATAACTGGTCTAAGTAAGAGACAACTTTTTGACAGCTATCATCAATTAGGATGCCTCCTTTTTTACCATCATTATCAACAAAGATACCTCTTACATAAAAATAAATAGCTCCACCTAAAAAATCACTAGCATCATCAATGTTTAATTTAAACTCTAAATAACGCTTAACTGCGACTAAATATAATAAATATTGTAGATAGTAATGATGATTTGCTGTTTGAATTAATAATGGATTTGTTACATTATTAATATTAAACGATGAAGTATAATCATCTAGTGAATTGGTCTTATAATCTAGAACATAATACTTACCATTATGTTCAAAAAACACATCAATAAAACCTGATAAAAAACCGCTTCTTATTATATCTAATTTATTACACTCAATAGTATATGGGTGATTTTCTCCGTAAAACTGCCCAAGAATTATTTTAATTTCACGCTCTATAACAACTTCACTTTTTATCTTCAAACAAAATGCTAATTCATTAATCCTATTTTTTATTTCCTTCAACGACACATTTTCATGCAATATTTTATAATAAAAAATTTCGTTGGTTATTTGCATTAAGTCATCACAGTATTCAAGAGAAATATTCGCATTAATTAATAAATTTTCTGTAATTTCACGATTTAATGGATAATTTTCACATAGACTATGAATTAATAAACCAAATTTTGCACCCTTCAATTGATTTAATACTGAATACCTATAGCAAATTGGTTCTAATTCTATCTCTGTATTATTTTCTTCCTGGATTAATTCATCTCCCAAATCATTATTAGTTAAACTAAACATTTGCTGTTCACTTTTTCTAACTATACTAGAATAACTTTGTCGACTAAATTTTACCCTAAAGTTTATATCATCTTCTACAACACACTCTCTTGTATCATCTAATAATATATTTGGAGCTTGCAATTTTAATTTATTTAATATGCTACTATCAATTAATGAACGTGAATAAACATCCACTCCTGGTAATGAGGCTTTATCCTTAATTGCAGATTTTGGATCTCTAAATAATTGTGGATAATTAAATAAACGATGCGATAAATCTTTTGTATCACGACAATTAAAACCAAATAATTCATCTATTTTACTTGGCTTGCTATTTCCATAATACTTCTCTATTTTACCTCTGCTAGTTTTAGTAATTTCAGTTAAATAAATATATAACCGTGATTTAGCTCGAGTCAAAGTAACATAATTTAAACGATTTACTTCATAATCATCTTCTTTATGTGCCAGTTTGAGTTTATTACCATCGTAACTCAATACATTATACTGCATATTATTATACTGCATATTAGATAAGTCACGATATTTTAAAAACCCCAGTTCAGACTTTTTCAATTCACCTGTTTCATGTAAATGAGTTAGTGTCGTAATATTGTAGAGTTTCTTTTTAAAATTAGGACAAAATAAAATATCAAATTCAAGACCTTTTGAAGTATGTTGGGTCATTACTTTTATTTGTTTTTCGTCATTATCTAGACGAACTAATTCTTCATTAACCCCATCAAGATCGGCATCGTTGCTTTTCCCATTTACTACATCTTGCATCTTATTTCTAAACCAATATAATAATTCCATTTGGCTTATCATATGAAAGCAATTTTTATGAATTAATTCCCCCAATTGTATTAGATTTGCAATTTCTCTATTTGACAGTTTTATCTTATGATGCAAATAAATTAATTTTAAATCACTGATGAGTAAATAAATTAGTGACATTATGTCATGAGTTACTAATGCTTCTTTATATGCATAAAAACATTCACTAATACTTCGATCACCAAGTATAGATGACGAGTTATCAATAAAATTATTTAAATTGTAATATGGAATATTAAATAAATATGTTGCGAGTGCTTTTTTTAATAAATTAACATTTGATAAATTAATAGTTGCTTCTAGTATCTTATATAAATCTTCTGCTGTCTTAGTTGCAAATATATTTTCACGCTTTGATAAACTTGCTTTCACTCCATATTCAGATAATTTCTTGACTATCTTAACTGCATCTTTATGCTCAGGAACTAAAATAGCCATGCTTTGAGCTAAATTTGGGTTTGCATTTAATAAAAGTAATATCTCTGATACTAAAGCAAAGGTTAATTGTTCTTCCTTTTCATCAGCTTTATTACCCGAAATAGTTATAATCTGTACTGGAGATGATGAAATTTTATAATCTGTTATACCATGCTTATTGGTAATCAATCTAAGTTGCTCTATCTCTGGTAATTGAACCAGTTTTTCAAAACTCACTCGAGCTTCTATTTTGTCATAATTAATACCACGACCAAAACATTCATTATTATTATCATTGCCAAATAATTGATTAATAAAATTTATAATATGTGGATGTGATCTTCTATTTTCAGAAAGAGTAAGTGTGTTATTTATTATATGTTTAGCATCCAAATATACATTTATATCTGCACCACGAAAGCGATAAATAGCTTGTTTGGGATCCCCTACTACAATTACACTACCTCTTTTATCTTTAGTCTTTAACTGATAAATTTCGCTAAATATTTGCCATTGTATACTATCTGTATCTTGAAATTCATCAATAAATAATACTGGATAATCATTAAATATGTTCTGGGATAGAGCTTTATTATATGATACCCCGTCTGCTAATATATCAATCAGATCATTAAAATCTAATTGATTGCTTCTTTTATATAATTTATTAAAATTTTGTTCAACATATTTAGCTAATGCGCTGTATAAATTATATAGCATCTCGTTTTCTAATCCAGTTAATTGCTCGGAGTTAAACGTAGATAAATCTGTAGTCAACAAAGTTAAATCAGGGTTATCTAATACATCATACGCTAATTTAAAACTACTATTAACATACTTCAAAATTTTCTTATTACTAAATAAATATGCAATTTTTTCAATAAAATCACCCTTATTTTTATCAATAGCAAGGATACGTTCAAGATTTTGGTATACAACATCTATTTTATCGATTAGCTCATGATTATTAACAATATTCTCACGAAAAAAATCTCGAACTAGCTTAGAAATTAGATCATTTTTGTTATTAACTAGTTTAAATGGATAAGAAATGTTACAGTCAAATTGATAATTGGCTAAGATTTTGTTACAAAAACCGTGAATAGTATAGATTGATGTACAATCAAAATTTTGCACTGCTGAGGTTAATATGCTGATATCTTTTTCTAGAAATTCTTGCCTATTTAATAATATATCCTGTATAAATAAATCACTAGCAAAATTAGTATTTTCTGTACCATTTTTTATTTTAATTAATTGTTCAATTGTAAAATTTATATAATCTAAAATCCTAGATTTTAATTCATTCACTGCATCATTGGTAAAAGTCACAACAAGAAATTTTTCTAATGGTAATTGGTTTTGTTCAAGCAGTGCTTTTACAAATAAGCGTTCTATGGTCCATGTTTTTCCAGTTCCAGCACTTGCTTCTATAACATAGGCCTGATTAGAATTAATAAAGCTAATTTGAGTAATTGGATGAGAAATATTTTTATTAAACATTAGACAAATTTAAATTATATAAAGGTCAATATTTATTATCACGATTATAACATATCTAATACTAAGTCCTAAAATTAATAGAGCCTGTATCATAATAGTCAGAGCTATTATGACAGTATTCAAGTTTTCCTTAACAAAGCTATGATTTTAAAACTTGGAATAATATGTTAGAATTATGAGTTGCACCATTATGGCATATTACATGAAAACAAGGTTACACTAAAACTAATTTAAGATTCAATTCATTGATTATTATACAAAAACTCAAGATCATATAACAAGCCATATTACTTTTAAATACTTAAAGGAATATATAAAATGATAAATTACTGGACTAAATTATTTAATAATAATTTATTAACTAATAATTTCTTTAAAGATTTTTCAGAATATGGCACTGATTTTATACAGCGTTCTAACTTATTTATGGATGTTATGCGTAAACGAGGTAATGAAGCAATTGATATGTATAAAAACAATTCATCACATGTATTGAGTTTCGAATTTGAAATTATTATGAATGGTAGGGATTTCGACCGTCCAATTAACTACTGGTTAGCAAAAATAATTGCACCTGATCATATAGAAACAGATTACGATAAGCGACCATATGTAATTCAAGATCCACGAGCAGGACAAAGTCCTGGAATTGGAGGATTTAAAGACGATAGTGAAATTGGTAATGCTCTAAAAAATGGACACCCTGTATATTTTATTGGCTTTGATTCTGCACCAATTGATAAACAAACTTATGAAGATATAATTATTGGCCAGGTAAAATTTTATGAGAAAGTAAACGAACTTCACCCCAATAGCCCTAAATTATGTGCGATTGGTAATTGTGCCGCTTGATATTTAACCATGGTTAGTGCTATGCAACGCCCTGAATTATTTGGTCCTATATTAATTGCAGGATCTCCTCTATCCTACTGGAATGGAGAACGCGGCCGATATCCAATGCGTTATACTGGTGGTTTACTTGGCGGTTCTTGGCTTAATTCTTTTTTGGGTGATATTGGTGGTGGTAAATTTGACGGAACTTATTTAGTACTTAATTTTAATTTACTCAATCTCGATAATTTTCTCTGGTCTAAGCAATATAATTTATTTTCTGACATTGATAATAGCAGTGAGCGTTATTTAAAATTTGAAAAATGGTGGGGTGACTTTATCCAATTTAATACTAAAGAGATTAAATGGATAGTAGATAACTTATTTATTGGTAATAAACTTACTACTGGAAATTTAATTACAAATAGTGGGGTTCGTCTTGATCCGCGTAATATATCCTCACCAATCATCACTTTCGTATCAGATGGCGACAATATTAGTCCACCACCCCAATCAGCAGGTTGGATTGCCGACCTATATCATGATAGAGAAGAAATCGTTGCGCGAGGTAAAACAATTGTCTATTGTTTAAATTCAAAAGTTGGGCATCTAGCAATCTTCACTGCAACACAAGTTGGAAAGCGTGAACAAGCGATGTTTGTTGAAAACATGGATACTATAGATATGCTACCGCCTGGATTATATGAGCTAATTTTAGAAACACCGGAAGGTAAAGAAGGTACGGAACCTCTAAGATCACGCTATATACCAAGAACCATTGAGGATGTTAAAAAATTAGGGTATAATAATGAAACTGATGATAGAGCCTTTTCAACTGCTGCTAAAGCTTCGGAAGCAATTAGCTTCATCTATTCAAAATTTATTCATCCATTTTTTGGGTTATATGAAAATCCCCTAATATCAAAATTTTCCCAAAATACTAAATTACTTAGATTAAGCTATGCAATGTTTGCTGATTCAGTTAATCCACTTATGAAAGTTTTTGAAAATTTAGCAAAAGAATCTGAAAAGCAAAGAATAAAGCTTGATGAAAATAATAGCCTCCTAAAATTACAAAATGACTATGCGCAAGTTATTTCAAATTCTATATACAATATGCAAAACTTCAGAGATACACTACAAGAGCAAATATTTTTTAAAATATGGTCTAATCCTTTAGTACAAAAATTTTGGGGCACTCATAATAAAATTCCTCGCTATACCCCTAGTCTTACACAGCTTGATCGAGAGCAACTTAATTTAGTGTTTCAAAAAGAAATCAAAAAAAATATATCAGTTAAAAATGATGTGGAAGCATTTATTCGTTTTGTAATATTAGTGTTAGATAAGAATAATTCATTTAGCGATAAAAGTGCACAGATATTAATTAATCATATTCGTAAGATGGAACCCAAACTGAAAAACAGTACCCTTTATAATATTATAAAGAACCAGACTATGGTAGTGATTAATGATAGTAAAGATGCATTAAATGCATTAAAAAAATATGTATCTACCCAATCTAACTTCAGGGAATTAGTAGAACAAGCAAGTATAGTTGCCAATCAAGTTGATGAATTATCACCAGAAATAAAGGAACACATTAAATTTCTCAAGAAAGAGTTAAAGTACACTTAATTATCATTTCTGTAGGAGTTAGTTAAAAACAATCTTGATATTAATATATCATATGATAAAATATGTTGTACTTGAATCCGCACTTTTTATTAAGTGAAATAAATTGATATATAGATATATAGGTATCAATATAAAAGACAATATAAAAAAGTGAAAATTCATGTATGTTGTACTTAATTTACAATGATACTCAAAAATATTTTAGGACTCGAAATGTTAAAACATACAAAATTGCTTTCTTTATTTATATGTGGTGTATTAGTTAGCTGTTCTAGCAATACTAGTACTAACACCAATAGTGAAACATCGCTTCGTGCACAAGCAGAGGCAATATATGACAAGATGTCTCTAGATGAAAAGATTGGACAACTTGTTTTACCAAATTATGGCTTACTTGCTCAAGGGCCAGGAGCTTCAGTAACGGCATGTACCAATGATTTAAATAACGCCTCTACTTCAGAGTCACAAATTATTGCTGACTGTGGACTAAATCAAATTGCACAATACCATTTAGGAGCAATATTACAAGGAGGCGGGCCAATATTTCCTGGAGTTGCGCCAACTGCAGCAAATTTTGCAAAAATTAATAATATAGCCCAAAAGGTACATACACAATCAGTACCATATGATAATATTTTATTAATCGGCAATGACATGGTTCATATGAATAGTCATATTCAAGGTGGTGTTATAGGTCCGCACAATATAGGTTTAGGAGCGGCTAATGATTCTCAATTAGTACAACAACTTGAAGAAGTTGCAGCACAAGATTCTCTCGCAACAGGATTTAATTGGGCTTATGCACCAACTGTTGCTAAAGTACATGATTTACGTTGGGGAAGAACTTACGAGGGATTTTCAGACAATCCACAAATTCTAGAAAATCTAGCTCATGCTGCAGTAACTGGCTTACAAATTATGAAAAACGGACAAATCACAGGGGTGCTAGCAACAGCAAAACATTTTGTTGGTGATGGCGCTACGTTATATGGTCTAGATGAAGGTGATGACGCTTTTACCGGCAGCCAGGAACAATTTTGGCAACAAAATGGTCTTGGTTATGAAGCATCAGTATCTGCAAATGTTGGTAGCTTAATGGCATCATATAGTGCAATTGATGGGAATGATACACGCATGCATTTTGGTGGTAAATGGGATATCATCAACCAATTTAAAAATAATGGAATCATAGGCACTAACAATAAAACATTCCAATTTGGTGGATTTGTAGTTTCTGACTGGGAGGCGGCTACACGTGCTGCATATTTCCAACAGATGGTAACTGGAGAATCTTTAACTTTACCTCAAATTTATGCAAAAAGTATAAATGCTGGAGTTGATATGCAGATGGTTGCAACAGGTGATACTTTAAATCCACGTGCTCCTCAATCTGAATCTAATACTCTGTGGTATTCTACTGTAGGTGAAGTTGTGGATGCTTTTAAAAGTGCATATAATAATGGCTTAATTAGTGAAAGTACTCTACATAATTCAGTAATTAGAATCTTAATGACTAAATTATCTATGCAGCCACAGTCAATAACAATGAATGATTACCCTAATATCCAAGCGAAAGAGCGTGAATTAGCATTAAAGGCTTCGGAACAATCATTAGTGTTATTAAAAAATGAAAGTTCTATAATTCCGATTAACCCAGGCACAATTACAAATGTTGTATTTGTTGGGAAAACAAATGATGTGGGCATACAAAATGGCGGCTGGACTATAAACTGGCAAGGTCAGGAAGGTAACCAATATTTTACAGGTACAGATGGTATTAGTTCTGGTACAGTTACCATTGAATCAGCTATCATTAAAAAGCTTGGTACAAGTGTCAATTATTACTATGTTAATGATAGTGAAAGTGTAAATAATCTACCAATAACTGGAGTTGGCGGTGCAAATACGTTAGTAATTGGAGTAGTTAATGAACCTCCATATGCTGAATATATGGGTGATATAGCTAATAATGTTGAAAGTGATGAATGGTACTCTTGGGGTATAAAGACTAATACTAACCGGTATATGCCTGCTATACAAAAAGACAATCTAAATGTTACTTACTCAACTATTCATGAAGCAACAACAATAGAATCATTATATAATAGTGGAGCAAAAATCATTACTATAATTTATTCTGGCCGTCCAGTGATATTGCAAGGTATAGCTGGTTCACCTGATGCTATCAGTAATGCTGAGATAGCAGCATTTTTACCTGGCACTACTGGTGGACAGGCAATTAGTAATGCAATTTTTGGCAATTATCATTTTAGAGCCAACGGCAAAAGTAATACCTTACCATTCCCATGGCCTCTAAATATGCAACAGGTTGAAGATCATTTTAAAAATGGTTCATTATACCCTTCAGGATACGGTTTATCTTCATAGTATGTGAACAAGTTATAAACAAATAAAAGTGCTTATAGTGCACTTTTATTTGTTAATAAAATCAATTTCAATTTAATTACACAATGTAATAACCTTTAAATCCTTTACAACTAAAAATTTTTACAATCATAAAATTTATCCATAATATTATGTTAGACAGCTGCATATATGTTTTGGTAGAATTGTGATTCAGGTCAGTTAAAAAAAGCTTATTTTTTATCTCAATCAAATATAGATATAGACATGAACAGTACAATAAAAAAGCATATTTCCCTAAGTTATTATTCAGTTTATGGGTTTTTCTTTAGTAAATCATTTACTATATTTATGTCTATAACCAGGAATAATGCAATAAAGTAATTGATATGGAGGTTTATCATGTTGTCTTTGACTTTTTTGTTTTTTATACTTGCAATTATAGCAGGTGTATTGGGATTTACTGGGATTGCTTCGGTTTCTGCAACTATTGCTAAAACATGCTTTCTTATTTTTATCATTGGATTTTTAATAAGCCTATTTATTCATCTCAAAAGAAAAAACAAACAGACTTAACAAATTATTTACAACTAATTTATTATTTAAATCTCGGGCATAACTTTAAATATATAAGAGATTAATTTTCTATATTCTAAGTATTTCAATTCTGGAGCCGAAAGACGATATAAAATGCGACGACATGGACTATATGCTTTATCGTGAGCGTTATATAAGTAATGACAAATCCCAGCATTGAAAGACGATGAGTATATTTCTAAAATTAATTAAACGCATAATATCATTGCTACCATTTTACTCTAACAAAATTTATTAATACAAAATATTGATATTCATTTTTCAGAAAATGCATTAATTAAATTGAAATTATTTTGTAGTCAACTATTATTAAATAAAGATTATGATGCAAACAATCTTGATTAACTTACCGCACAAATTATTAATTTTATTATTTTTTGCACTCACTTATATACCAGTTCTATATTTTGGTATATATAGTACACTAGATCGAATATTAATTGGAGATGCAGCAAAATCTTTCACTTTTATTTGGAGTATATTCTTTCTTACCTTGATAAATATCATTTACTCTATTATATTAGCTACTGGTAGTAAGAAAGCTAGTATAACTAAATTTATTATAAGATTAAACCTTGAATACGGTAAGATTTTTACAGGATTATTTTTAACAGCCACTGTATTTGTAATACAAGCTATAGTAGTTGAACATAAAATTATCATTAGTTCTTGGAATGAAGATCAATCAAAAGTCATTATTGCTTTTACCATAATATTTTTATCCTTTATCATTTTTCCAATGATTGCAGCTATAGCGAATTATTTCATGGTTAAATATTTTAGACATGCACTCTGGGACCAAGAATAAAGTATCTACCTTAATTTACGACATTAAAGAAGCAAAATAATTTAATAAATCTTGGGGACTATATTAGTAATTTGATAAGGTTAACATAAAATGACCATACTGTTATTTAGGCGTATATATGAATACACAAAATTATCACTTTTACAATGGATTTAGAAATTTAGATACTGAATACTCTAATATACCAATTGATTTAAGATCAACTTGTTTACCTCAATGGTTAAATGGCAGTTTGATTAAGGTTGGGCCTGCTTATTTTCAAATAGGCAAGCAACCTGTTCAACACTGGTTTGACGGTTTAGCCATGTTATATAAATTTGAAATTACGCCTAAAGAAATAAAATTTTCTAATGCATTTATTCAATCAGAACAGTATAAAGCCCATCTAAAAAATAAAATGCAATATGATGAATTTGCTACTCAAGCAAAAGTTAGTTTAATTAGAAAATTTATTAACTTATTTGCTACAATTAGAGGTAAAAAATTAATAAATCCAAGTTGCAATGTAAATGTCGCAAAAATTAATAATAATTTTTTTGCAATGACAGAAGTTAATACTCATATTGGATTTTATAAAGACACACTCAAAACAATAGGACTTATAAACTACCCTGATGAACTACAAGGTCATATTTCTACTGCACACCCATATTATGACAAAGATAAAAAAGAATTGATAAATATCTTAATTCATGTAGGTGCAACTAAAGTAGAATACCAAGTTTATACCATAAACACATCAAATAATCTATATCGTAATTTAGTTGTCAGATTTAATAAATCATATTTATTTTATATGCATAGTTTTTTTGTTACACCTAACTATATTATTTTATACAATGGACCTTTACAAACTACGTCCAAACGATTATTACTAAATACTTTTAATGATTCTTTAGTATATAATGAAGATCATGATTGCGAGTTTATTATTATAAATAGAAATACTCATGAAATAACTACCATTCCAGTAGAGCCATTTTTATTTTTACATAGCATAAATAGCTTTGAGAGTGAGGATGGAAGTATTAACCTTGATTTAATTGCTTATCCACAAAAAACTAACCCATACAATATGTATTATTTCAATAAATTAACAGATAATTCTATAGATATAATAACAGAATTTCGTCGTTACTCTATTAAATTACAGAGTAAGCAAGTGTCCTACCAAAAAATAAGTAATGAGAGCATAGAATTTCACTATATAAATCCGAAATATAAGGCTAAAGAATATAATTTTGTATTTGCTACATATTCGGATAAAAGTAGGCCTAATGATTTTTTAAATGGAATAATAAAAATCAACGTGGATAACCCAAATTCTATACTTAAATGGCATAAACCAAATCTATACCCATCAGAACCAATTTTTGTTAGAAACCCAGATGGTATAAATGAAGATGATGGGATATTGATAACTAACATTTATGATAGCTCTAGACATATTAGTCAAATATTAATTCTAGATGCAAAAACTTTTTATGAATTATTACTTTCAGATTTACCTTGCCACATTCCATTCACTTTACATGGCTGGCATGAGAGAGAATAGTTCTAATTTATATATCAGTAATTAAACTTTACTCTAAATTAGCAATATTTATGGAGATTAGATTATGAAAAAATATATTTTATTAATCAGTTTTTCATTTTTATCATTAAAATTAATGGCTGCAAATTTAACTGTTGTGGTCAAAGACTTAGTTAGTAAACAGGGTCAGGTTCTCGTTGCATTATATAATAATAAAAATTCATTCCCAATCAAAGGGCAAGAATATAAGAGCACAAAAGTATATCCAATAACTAATACAACTATTAGTGTTAAGTTTAATAATTTACCTTCAGGAGAATATGCTATAGCTGTTCTTCACGATAAAGATAAATCTGGTGATATGAGTAAAAATTTGTTGGGTTTACCTTTAGAACCATATGGTTTTAGTAATTATAAAAAATTTGGTAAACCAAGCTTTGATCAAGCAAAATTTAGAGTAGGCACAAAAGATGTAGTAGTTACAATTAATTTAAAAAATAATAAATAATTTGGTAAAAAAATATAAGCATGTACAATTTATACTTATCTCTGTCTAAAACTCAAATTTATTCAAAATGGTTGGTTTGGTATTTTTGAGTTTTAGCTTAAACTTCTGTAATAGCTCGAGTAATATCTATATGTAACATAGCATCAAATTGATCAGCTAAATTTGCCATATGATAGTGGCTTTGCCTCTCGGTATCTGGCCTATAAATTACTCCAACTGCACGCTGTAGCAATTTATTAGATAAAAATTCACGTAATTCTAAATTATTTTTTATTATAAGCAAAAAATTTTTATACATAATGTCATGAAACATATACTCATAACTACCTTTTAATGCAGGATTTAACAGTTTAATTCTTGGATTTTCTCCCCAATTACTGGCAGCTAAGACGGTACCAGTATAAGTAGAAAAACCCAATAAAAAGCTAGAGTCACCATAATGCTGTTTTACTAATTCTCCTATATTTAGTTCGCCATAACTTGCCATATCTGTTGCGCGCGCATTACCGACATGAGAGTTATGTGCCCAAACAATGACTTTGGAATGTATATTTTGAGAATAAGATAAATATGTTAAAATATTTTGTAATGTTTCAAACATATGGTTATCACGAATATTCCAAGTATTTACATTTGCATCAAACATACATCTATAATATTGTTCTGCATTTTTTATTAGTTTGGCATTTTGCTTTGCATAAAATAATTTATCTAATTCCTCCAAGCTATCCATTTTATTATAAGTTATTTGCTGTAACTCTAAAACTTGTTTTACCACTTCTTCGACACAAGCTTTTTTATGTGCATATTTTACTAAAATACCATATTCCTGCGGGTTTTGTGTAGCATTTTCAAAACATGAATAACGTTCAATTGCATCATTTGCAGCCTTGGGATCATGTACTTTTAGAAAATTTATAACTGCCAAAATAGCTTCATGTAAACTATACAAATCCAGTCCAAAAAAATGTACTTTCTGCTGACTTTGGTCATTATAATTTCTTAGTTCTTTAAGAAAAGGCACTGTAACTTCATTACGCCACATCCATCTTGGAAATCGTTGAAAATCTCTTAATGCTGATAATGCATCATTAGCATCACCCTCACCTTGAATATACATATTAATATTATAACAACTAGTAAAGTCTCCTTCAATCGCTATAGCGTTAAACCCATGTTCTTCAATTAAATATTGGGTTAGTTTCTTTCGTATATTATAAAATTCATATGTCCCATGTGTAGCCTCCCCCAACATGACAACTCTTGCATCACCAATTTGTGCAATTAACTCTTTATAATAGCTATAATGAGTTATATCAAATGGAATAAGGTTATTTTCGATAATATGACGATGACTCATAATGCGCGTCTTTTTACATAGTGAATCTGTGCTTTATTAAGTAATTCGATAACTTCTGAATCACTAGTTTGGGGAAAACTCTCATACCACCTACCTACTCCATAGAATGGTTCTGGTGTATATAAATAAATTAAGTCATTTATTAGTGAAGATAATGTTTCAAAGGTATACAAAGGTAATACGGGTACTGCAAGAATTATTTCTTGAGGTTCAAATTGTTTTAATGTATGAAGAGCAGCTTTAATAGAAGAACCTGTTGCAACTCCATCATCAACTAAAATAATATGTTTATTTTTTAAACATGGCATTGGCTTATTATTTCGATATATTTGATTACGTCTTAACAATTCTTTTTTTTCACGATTTATAATTTTTTGTATTGCATCCGAATTAAAATCAATAGAATACTCAATCTCAGGATTTTTCACAAATACATCATTTAAGGATATTGCACCTATTGCATATTCCTCGTTAGAAGGAAACCCAATTTTTCTTACAATTAAAACATCTAATGGTAATTCTAAGTACATAGCAATTTCATAAGCCACAGGGACTCCACCTCTTGGTAAACCCAAAACGATTGTATCAAGTTGATGTTTATATTTTATTAATTTATGTGCAAGTAGTTTGCCTGCTTCATAACGATTTTTAATTAATGAAGGCATTATATATATATCTCACACTAAAAAATTATGCAATTTGTTTTTGGATAATTTCAGCAATAAAGTCTAATTCTTCAACAAGCATAACCACCAAATCATCAATAGATACCATACCTATAATTTGATTATTATCTACAATAGGTGCACGTCTAACCCCTTTATTAGATAGAGCTTTTAATGTATCTTTTACACCATCTTGTCCATTTAAAATCAATAAATCTTTATTCATTACATCATTAACTCTAATATTATCAATACGTTCATTTTGTGCAATCGCTTTAATTACTATATCTCTATCTGCTAAAGTACCCTTAAGTAATTTATTATTTTCTGTAACGACAAGAAACCCTATGTTTTCTTTTGCCATAAGCTCTGCAGCTTCTTTTAAATTAGCATTTTCATCTATAGTAATAGTTTCTCGTTTACATATATTGCCAATAGTCACTTTTGTCCACTTTTCACAATAGTTTTTTTAATGTTACTTTTTTGCGATCTTTGTGGAACTTGTTCAATTGTGGGAGTTCCAGGAGAAATATCTTGTTCAACCATTAATGGAATATCATTAGAGCTATTTTGCTTACCTTTTAAATCGGTCTCATTTTCTGATTTATTTGCAGCACTTTCTACTTTGTTATCAGATTCTAATAGCTGATTATGTTTATTTGAGGTAGGCTGATTTGATTTCACTTAATATCTCCTATATCTGGAAATAGCATAAACATTATAATGATATAACCAAATTCATTATCGAACAAACTATAATTTTAAATCATAATTAGATACATAACTATAATCTAATTCATTGGTATACGTATACAGTAAATATTAGGCTTAATTTTTATTTATTTCAGACTTAAATAAGAAAATTTTACCAAGCACCTTTTTAATTGATAATCCTGCCTGGCTAGATGCATATATCTATGAATTACTTAATCAATATAAGTATCTATAGGACAAAGAAGATTTAAATTATGACACATTTAACAATTAAAATTATCAACTATAATTTAATTATTTTTGTTTTCTAAGAATTTTATCTAATTGATTGGCAAATGCTTGTTGGTCATTTTTATTTAGTTTTGCTGGTCCTCCGAATATGATTTGGTTATCACGTAAAGTTGTCATTAGATCACGCGTAGCTAATGCTAATTTAATAGTTTCTTTTGTATAAAGTTTTCCTCGTGGATTTAGAGCTATACACCCCATACCCACAACAATATCCGCTAATGGAATATCTGCTGTAACAACAAGATCATTAGATTTAACTTCTTCTGCAATTTTTTTATCTGCTTCATCTAAACCGGCATTTACAAGCACAATCTTAATTAGTGATGAAACTGGAATCTGGGAATAATGGTTTGACACTAAGATAAGTTCTGTATTCGTTCTCTTTGCTGCTCTGAATAATATCTCTTTAATATCCTTTGGACAGGCATCTGCATCAACAAAAATCCGCATAATTGATTGCTACCTTTATTTGTAAATTTTGAATTATCTATAGGTGAAATAAGTGTCAAACATTTGTATTTATAACTTTTAGTGAGTTACTGTCTTTGAAAAAAAGTTTATAATTACAACACCTGCCACAATCAAACCAATACCAATTATTGCCGGCATATCTATAGGCTGTTTATAATAAAAGTACCCGATTATTGTAATTAACACTATTCCAACTCCAGACCAGATAGCATATGCAATACCAACAGGAATAACTTTTAAAGTTAATGAGAGAAAATAGAAAGCAATGATATAACCTACAACACTTATTAAGGTTGGAGTTAATTTAGAGAATCCTTCTGATGCTTTTAGTGTAGAAGTTGCTATAATTTCTGCAAGAATTGCAATAAATAGATAAACCCAATTCATTTTCATTTATTAATCTCCTTTTTTAATAATTATAGCATATTTAGATGCCCCATCCTTATTTAACGATTACTATGTGGTGTAATTAAAGGTTGTCCACCTGTAGCTTAAGAATAAACTTAAAATTTAGGTATACAAATATTAATTTATTTTAATAATAATTGTCAAGCTATAGTTAAAATACTTTGGGCACATAGATTATTTTAATTATCTTATGTGGAAGCAAATTCACCTAGATTGTCATATATATTAATGAGTAGCTTTATACTAGGGCGCTTGTTAGTGGTTAGATTTTTGGCTAAATCTACTAAGTTGACATAAAGTTATTCTAACTTATGTGTTAGTAGATACAGCATTTTAATTATGAAATTTTAGTATAATTGCTGGGTTACTCTTAATATGCATAAAATCCCTGGTAATAACAATGCAATATTAACTGTTGACACCTATCTTAATTTAAAAGGTTTTATTTATGAGTAAAAGTGTATTTTTAGAAACTTCTCGATTAACTATCAATAAATTACAGAAAAGTGATTTTGATATTGTTAGAAAACACCAAAAAGACCCAGAAGTTATGAAATTCTTTGGTGGACCTCGTGAAGATAAAAAAATTAATGAAATTTTTAATTTAGGAATTGACCATATGCAAAAATATGGTTTTTCTGTAGGTCTTGTATATGAGAAAGACACAGGAGATTGTATTGGTCGAGCTGGTTTGGTGCATTTAGATTTTAATGGACCTCCAGATGTTGAACTTGCAATTTTCTTACTACCTGCATATTGGGTAAAAGGTTATGCTATTGAATTAGGCAAAAATCTGATTAAATATACTTTTGAAGTATTAAATTGTTCTAGAATTTTTGGAACTGTAGATCCTAATAATATTGCAGCCTGTAAATTAGCTGAAAAAATTGGTCTAACTTTTGATAAAGAAGTTTTTTATGAAAGTTTAAATAAGAACGTTAACTATTATATAAAATACCGTAATAATTGATATTTTTATCTGTTCTTATAAGGATTTAAGCTCTTAGTAACATCAGCACAGTGCCAGTTGCAATTTAATCAAAATGCTAATATATATTTAAGTAATTGCGCTTGCTTTAAACTATTCGACCTAATAAGGCAAATTCTCTTGTTCATGTTATACCAATTTGCTTAAGCCAAATTGGCGTTATTACGTTATATTGGGCGATACTTTCTCATCCTAAAGCTTTCATCTAAATTATATGGTGGATAAGTCATTAATATTTGTAGTATATTCATTATGTATTTATTAATTTTAAACCAGTTGACATTTTTATATTTATTAGCATAAAACAAATGAATTTCTTAATTTCCAAAATATGGGAGTTAATGAATTTTACAACATTGCTATAATTATATGGAGTTACTATATAATGTTATTTCAAATAAGTACGTTTAGTGCTTTGAAAATGGGAGATTATGAAGGAGATTTCCCTTACAGCGAACTGATTAAAAGAGGCAACTTTGGTTTAGGCTTACTCAATAAACTTGATGCTGGGATGGTTGCTTTAAATGGAAAATTTTATGCTTTTACTGTTGACGGCAAAGTTGGCGATGTTCCAGTTGATGCAAGATTACCATATGGAATGGTTATACATTTTCAGGCTAATGAGCTTAATACCTGACAAAAAGTAAGTAGATCTTTAAAAATTTAACATTATAACAAAGAGTTGACGTAAACTTACGGTGTAAAAAAAACAATAACTCACTGTAGGAGCAATTATTATGCAAGCACGTCAACTCACCGCAATTA
>JBKDHQ010000044.1:0-27653 GCA_046336365.1 Neisseriaceae bacterium | reverse complement strand
GACCTATACTGATGATAATTAGTACTACTTGTGCCAATAGTTTTGAACTTTTGAAATCGCAACTTTTAAACAATGATATAATTGCGGTGAGTTGACGTGCTTGCATAATAATTGCTCCTACAGTGAGTTATTGTTTTTTTTGTACCGTAAGTTTACGTCAACTCTTTGTTATAATGTTAAATTTTTAAAGATCTACTTACTTTTTGTCAGGTATTAAGATTTGTTATGTATAACTTACGATAACATATTATTAAAATTTAAATGAATATATAAAATGACATCTACGAATTAAATAAGGGTATGGCATGAGTAACGATCTTATTTTTGAAGAGTTCTATAACGAGATTACCAAAAAAAATATTGGTGTCTATACTAAAGAAGAACAAGCAAGACTTCGTGATAGCAAAGTTGTAATATTTGGCTTAGGTGGTGTTGGTGGAATGGAAGCAATACTATGCGCTAGAAGTGGTATTGGCCACATTAGTGGTGTAGATCCTGATATATTCGAATTATCAAATACTAATCGCCAAATGATCGCAATGTCTTCAACTATGAATGAATATAAAAGTGTTGCAACAGAAAAATATTTAAAAGATATTAATCCATTTCTTAATACTAATTTTCATAGTGTGCGGGTTACCGAAGATAATGTTTATGAACTAATGCACGGACATGACTTGGTATTAGAAGCATTAGATGACATGCCTTCTAGAATAGTGGTACATCGTGCAGCGAAAATATTAGGCATCCCTAGCATTTCTATGTCTGGCAGTCCCCCACATCGTGGCTTTGTATCATCATTTTTTCCAGATGGCATATCTTATGAAGATGCTTTAAATATTCCAACTCAAGGAAAATCAATTTCCGATCCAACAGTAGCAGAATTTGTTAATGATATAAAGAGAAAAAGAGCACAATATTCAGTATCCAAAGGAGCTCCTCAATCGTGGGCAGATAATTTTTGTAGTGGTAAAACAGGATGGATTATTACTCCTATAAGAGCAACTCTTATTGCTGCTTTTAGTTGTCACGAAGCAATCCAAATTTTAATTGGTCAGAATCCTTTGGCTCCTGCACCCAAAGGCATATATATAGATATGGATAATTTAACTAGTCCAGTTAGCGTGATTAACCCAGAAGCAGGTTATTGGGAAGCATACCAAATTTAATACAGGAGAAATTTATAATGCAAAATATAGAACAAGAAATTTATGCCCGTAACTATGGTGTAATTACTTATGAAGAGCAGGAAACACTAAAGAAAGCTAAAGTAACAGTTATTGGAGCTGGTGGAGTTGGTGGTATAACATTAATTACTTTAGCTCGTATGGGATTTGGTATTATTCAAGTGGTTGATATGGATGACTTTGACTACAGTAATGTTAATCGACAAATGTTATCTTCTATTTCTCGCGTAGGTAAAAGCAAAGCAGAATCTGCAAAAGAAACGATATTGGATATTAACCCTAATATCAATGTAATAATTCATAAAGAAATGCTAAATGAAATTAATGCCGAAGAAATTATAACTGGGTCTGATATTGTTGTTGATGCTACTGATAATTTGGTTGCTCGAGTTATAATTCATAGAACAGCCCAGAAATTACATGTTCCATCTATATGGATCGCTGTAACTCCACCTTTTAGAGGTGGAGTAATTACATTTTCTCATGAGACACCTGCTTATGAGTTGGTTTTACGCCATCCTTCATATGGTAAAGAACTAACAGAAGAAGTTAAAAAAGAAATTTCTCTCATTAAAAACGAGAGGGCAAAAGTTTCGGTTAAGCATGGTGCTTTAGAAGATTGGGCTGAGTTATATTTAAATCAGAAAGCACCATGGGCAGTCATTTGTCCAACTGCTAATATTGTTGGTCTTTGTGCTAGTTTTGAAGCACTTAAAGTAATTCTTAATAGACCAAACTTACAGCCCACATATGCTCCCAAACTTATCAAGATTGATTTAGCGCAGCCAAATATGGTGCAAGTACAAATACCAGAAAATGGAAGTTGGAATAATGCAGACCTCTAGACTGCTTTCCCTCATTATGGTGGCTGGATTTGCAGTTAATGCATATGCAAATAAGATTATAGCTAATGAGTATAATATTCCATACAAAGAATATAAAATTCATTTAAAAGAAAAGAAATTATCTTCAACTAAAACAAAAAAAATTATAGTTTTAGTAAATCCATTAAGTATACCTTCTTTAGAAGCATTTGATGTTCCTAATTATTCATTAATGGATGCTCTTGCTAAAAAAGGTTATGATGTTTGGGGGATAGATTTTGTTGGTGAGGGTAAATCATCCTATCCAAAAGAAATGGAAATTAATCCTGCTCCTATAGGAAGTTTTCCTTTGCTAGCAAAAGAGGCGTTAAAAGAACTTGAACAAGGAATTGGTTATATCACTAACAAGACTGGTCAAAAAAAGGTGTCGCTTTTGGGGTGGTCTTGGGGTTCTGTAGTCGGCGCTATGTATACAATTCAGAATCCAAAGCAGGTGAATCATCTGGTTTTATATGGTTCTATGTACTCTGCACATCTACAAAAAACAATTCAGCCAACTTTTATTAAACCTTTTGCTAATAAAAACAATGAATTTAATGAGAGTCTACCGGCATACCAGAACATACCATGGAAGGTTATAGATTCGCATTGGCATCTGATGATTGCGGGTAATAAAACTATCGCTGATAAAAGGGCAATTAAGGCAGTTGGTCAAGTGTATGTTGCTGCAGATCCTAAACCGTTTATACCTAATTCACTACGTCGACCAATGGGGCCAATGAAAGATCTATATTCGATTTGGAGTGGTCGTCCTATTTATGATATCGCTAGGCTTAAGACACCAACGTTAGTGATCTATGGTGATCAAGATTTTTTTGCAGACCATAATTTATATAAACAACTAACTAATGTAAAAATAAAGCGGGAAATTAAATTAAAAGAGGCGACTCATTGGCTTATTTATGAGAAAGCCCGCTATCAGTTTATTGATGATGTAGTTATTTTTTTAAATAAGAATTAGTTATGAATAAAATAATCATATTAGATAGCACACTACGGGAGGGTGAACAATTCCGTGGTGTATGTTTCTCAGTTGCTGAGAAAATCTTACTTGCTAAGAAACTAAGAGATTTTGGAGTGAATATAATAGAAATTGGTCAACCAGGAATTTCAGAAGCAGAAAAACAAGCATGTATTCAGATTGCTAATGAAGTCCAAAATATAGATATCTTAGTGCATGCAAGAGCAAATGAAGCAGATGTTCTAACTGCAAGAGAAACTTCTGCGCAATGGATTGGTATATGGGCATCATATAATGACATTTCACTAGCAACAAAATTTAAAGATAAGTCGCGAGAGTGGGTCAAAGATAAAGTTGTTAAATCTATCAAACTATCCAAAGATTTAGGCTTTAAGGTTAGGTTTAGTATTGAAGATGCCTCACGAACTACATTTGAACATATCTATGAACTAGGGATTAATGCGGCGGGTGCTGGAGCAGATAGAATAAGTTTAGCTGATACTGTAGGGGTATGGCATCCTCAGAAATGCTTCGAAGCAGTGAAATTTGCTAAAGATTCGTTTGCCTGTGAAATTGAAGTACATCTTCACAACGATTTAGGCCTTGCACATGCAAATGCAATATCGGCAATTGATGCTGGAGCCAATATCATTGATGCATCAATTTTAGGAGTTGGCGAACGCGCGGGGATATGCGATTTAATTCAACTGGCAAAAACATTAAATATGTTTTATGAATTGAACAATTTTGATTTTAGGATGGCACAAGATTTAGCTAATTCAATATCAAGAATAGGATGTTTTGATATTGAACCTCATCACCCATTGATTGGGGAAAATGTATTTACACATGTATCTAGATATCATGCTAAAGCATCAGAAAGAAATCCTGAAGCATATGAAGCAATAAATCCTGCTGATTTTGCAAGAAAAAGACATATTATAATAAATAACCTGGATAGAAAAGATGTTCAGCGAATAAATTTAAATCTAGAGGTAAAAACCCCTTTTACAAAAGGTGCATCTGAATTATTACACCATCGTGATGGAGTTGGCTCACGATGGGTGTTTATGGATAATCGGATTGATGAGAGAAGCCATGTATATGTGATTGAAAGAACTTTTGATGTTGATTATTCAAATACATATGAGCCTCACGTAGATTCTCACGCACATAATTGTGATAGCACTTTTGTCTTTATGGGTAGTAATAATGATGGTACAGGTTTAAAGGTTAGCGTTACTTTTGGTGAACACAGTGACCAAATTACTAAAATAATTGATAGTCCTGCAGCTATATATATTCCAGCAAATGTTTACCATAGCTACTCCTACATTTCAGGAACAGGAAGATTCCTCAATTTTGTACTGTCTCCAAACTATAATGAAAGTATTATTAATCAATAACTTATCCAACAATGATGCCAACTATTTCAGTATTGTTTAACTAAATTATATGATCACCTATAAAGCTCAATTTAATAAGAATATAAACAAACTTACTGCTTTTTATGAGAGATGATTTTTTTAAGGATATCATCTGGTACTTCAGAACTTTTACCATTTTTAAAATCAAACCATACAATTGTAGCTGAAATTATTGCATAAACAATTTCATGATTACTATTTGATTTTATTTCATGTTCAAAAAATACTTTTTTACCTTTGACACCAACTAGATAAGTATTTATCAACAAAGTTTCTGGAAAATTAATTGGGCGTATAAATTTACTGGTTGTTTCAGCTAAAACTGGAGATACCCCAAGTGGATCAACTGGAACATTTGCATCTAAAAGCATTGCAAATCTAGCTTCCTGTACATATAAAAAATAAAGCGTGTTATTCACATGCCCATATGCATCCATATCACCCCAACGAATTGGATATTCTAATGAGTGAACAAGCTTTTTCTCCAATGTTACTTCCATATTATAAGACCTTTCTTACCACAATAATGCTAAAATACTGTATGATAAATAGATCTAGATTATAGCATACATCATAGGAATAACGCATTACAGCAAATCATCATTGTGAGCTAGACATTTACATTATTTTGTAGAGCTTAGTATAGCAATGGTCGTTAACTCATTAGCCCGGAGTATACAAATAATATTATGCATATAAATATAAATGACTTTATAAAACGTAAAGAGACCATATC
This sequence comes from Neisseriaceae bacterium, assembly GCA_046336365.1. Taxonomy (GTDB): domain Bacteria; phylum Pseudomonadota; class Gammaproteobacteria; order Burkholderiales; family UBA11063; genus Aquella. Next base: position 22,458 of record JBKDHQ010000044.1, on the reverse strand, counting down.
AAGTGAGATTAGAATTGAGGAATTAGAACGTGCAAGACAAATTCTAGAGGATCTGACTGGAAAGGTTGTATTTACATTAAGCGGCAGTACCAACGATAAAAATAGAGCTATACTTCACTTATCATTTTATGGTAAAATAAGCGCCTTATGTCAAAACTGTTTGGGTAATATAGAGTTTCCAATTAATTGCAACTTGGATATACCAGTATTTAATAGTGAAGAAGAATTTGAAGCTGCTCTACTAAATAAAGATAGTGTAGAATATGATGGTATTGTTGCTCAACCTAATTTTGATGTATTAGATTTTATAGAAGATGAGATTATTATGCAACTTCCCATAGCTCCAAAACATGAGGTTTGTTGTATGAAATAATCCATGATAATTTGTGAAATAGAATGGGTTAAATCATCTTAGTTTTTATTTTTAGTTTATTGAGGTAATTAATAATGGCTGTTCAACAAAACAAAAAGTCACCGTCAAAGCGCGGCATGCATCGTGCTCACGACTTTCTAAAGGAACCCGGTATAGCAGTTGAAGCAAATACGGGAGAAGTTCATTTACGTCACCATATAAGCCCTAATGGTGTATATCGTGGTAGAAAAGTAATTAAAAATAAAGACGAATAAATATATTTAAGTGGTTTAGCCCACAATTATTCTGATTTTGTAATAAAAGTTAAGCTTAATAAAAGCATAGATTCTTTTGTAATTTTTAATTATTTTTTAAACATACCCTATGGCTATAGTACTATCTGTAGATGTAATGAGTGGTGATCATGGAATTAATATAACCATCCCTGCATGTATAAAATTTCTACATTCCAATGAAAACGTAAAATTAATTATTGTTGGTGATAAAGAAGCAATATACAATAAAATTGGTTCTGAATTATCTGAAATTAGTGATCGTTTTGAAGTTATTCATACTTCTCAAGTAGTTGAAATGGATGAAGCACCTCAAAGTGCAATGCGCAATAAAAAAGACTCGTCAATGCGGGTTGCCATCAATCAGGTTAAAGAAGGAAAAGCAGATGCAATTGTTTCTGCCGGTAACACTGGAGCCTTAATGGCAACAGCAAGATATGTCCTTCGAACCATGGATGGAATTGATAGACCAGCTATTGCAAAAATACTCCCCACCATAACAGGTGAGGTGTGTGTTCTTGATCTAGGTGCAAATGTTGAATGTTATCCAGAAAATCTTTTGCAGTTTGGTGTTATGGGTTCACTACTTATGCAAGGCATAACTAAGAAATCTTCTCCAAGCATTGGATTATTGAATATTGGAAGTGAAGAAATTAAAGGGCATGAGAATATTAAAAAAGCTGCAGAATTATTTAAAAAAAGCAGCCTTAATTTCTATGGTAATGTTGAAGGCGATGATATAAGTAAGGGTATTGTTGATGTAGTTGTATGTGATGGATTTACCGGAAATGTTGCTCTAAAAACTATTGAAGGCACTGCAAAGATGATTGGCTTTTTCATTAAGCAGGAATTTAATAGCAACTTTTTCTCTAAAATTATGGGAATTGCTGCTTACCCTGTCATCAACAGAGTTAAAACCAAACTAGATATACGTAAATATAATGGTGCAATTTTAATAGGCTTAAATGGATTAGTTATGAAAAGCCATGGTGGAACTGATGAATTAGGCTTTTTTTATGCATTACAACAAACTTATAATGAAGTAGATGCTGGAGTTATCACACTTCTTAGAACATATCTAAAAGATCATAAACATGTTCTAGATCAAGAAGAACACTCACAACTAATCGAATTTCAAGATTTAAGCATGTTATAAAATAAAATTATTAAATCAGTGAGTAGAGATTTACTATATCACAGACATAACATTTTTTGAACAAATAAATTTATGACATTTTATTCTAAAATAATCGCAACAGGTAGTTATCTTCCCAAAAAAATTCTATCTAACTATGACCTTGAAAAAATGATAGATACAACTGATGAATGGATTCTATCAAGAACTGGAATCAAAGAAAGAAGAATAGTTGATGATACAGAGTTAGCTAGTGATATGGGATACAATGCAGCGGTTGATGCAATAAAATCAAATAATATCGATAAATCTTGTATTGATATGATTATAGTAGCCACCTTTACTCCAGATAAAATTTTCCCATCAAATGCTTGCTTAATTCAGCATAGGCTTGGCCTAAAGGAAATTCCAGCATTTGATTTAAATGCTGTTTGTAGTGGATTTTTATATGCGCTTACAATGGCAAATGCTTATATCAAAGCCAACATGGCAAAAACCATTTTAATTATTGGCGCTGATGCAGTATCTCATTATATCGACTATACCGACAGAAATACATGCGTACTGTTTGGTGATGGTGCTGGCGCTGTTATTTTGCAGCAAAGTACTCAACCTGGCATCTTAGCATCTGCAATTAATGCTGATGGTAGCGGAAAAGATGAATTATATGTTGAAGGACATTTGAAAAGTGGCAAAATTACTGGGCATCCTTATATATACATGGATGGTAAATCAGTATTTAAAGCTGCAGTCAACCGGCTTGCTGAAACAGCAAATAATCTTTTGAAACAATCAAAATGCTCTAAAGAGCAAATTGACTGGCTAATTCCACATCAAGCTAATATTAGAATAATTAAAGCAGCTGCCGAATACTTAAATCTCCCCATGGAAAAGGTAGTTGTAACACTAGATTCGCATGGTAATACTGCTGCTGCATCTGTACCTTTAGCACTTGATACAGCAATCAAATCTGGCAAAATTAAGCATGGAGATTTACTTCTACTTGAAGGTTTTGGGGCTGGATTTACATGGGGCGGTTCCTTAATTAAATATTAAGAAAACAATAATATGGCAAAGTTATACTTTAGATACTCCGCAATGGATGCCGGAAAAACACTGGATCTTCTTAAAGTTGCATTTAATTATAACGATCGCGGACAAACAGCCATCATTCTAAATTCTAGTATCGATAATCGTGCTGGACTCAATAAAGTAAAATCTCGCATTGGATTAAATAAAGAAGCAATTTCAATTAACATTAATGACAATGTATTTGACATAGTAAAAAGCATATCTTTACAACAAAAAATTACTTGTGTACTTATTGATGAAATTCATTTTTTTAATGTTAAACAAATCAATCAAATATCTGATATTGTTGATTATCTCAATATTCCAGTAATCTGTTATGGATTACGAGCTGACTATTGTGGTAGAGCCTTTGAAAGTTCAGCCCATTTACTTGCAATTGCTGATTCCATAGAAGAACTAAAAACAATATGTTATTGTGGTAAAAAGGCAACCTTTAATATGTTAGTAAAAAACGGTATCGCAATTAAAGAGGGGGAAGCTATAGTAGTTGATGATGAAAGCTTAAAACAAGCTGAGCGCAAATTTATATCTGTGTGTAGATTACACTGGAAACAAGGAAAATCAGAATAATATGACTACAATCCTTGGAATCGAAACTTCTTGTGATGAAACAGGGATTGCACTATACAATTCAGAACAAGGATTAATTGCTGAAGCACTACATTCACAAATATCATTACATAATCAATATGGTGGCGTAGTACCAGAGCTTGCCTCACGTGATCATATACGTAGACTTGTTCCGCTGTTACAACAATGTCTTGAACAGACACAAATTAGTATTAATGATATCGATGCTATAGCATATACAACTGGACCAGGATTAAATGGAGCATTGTTAACTGGAGCTGGATTTGCTAATGGTTTGGCATTTAGGCTTAATAAACCCACGATTCCAATCCATCATCTTGAAGGACACATCCTATCGCCATTTTTAGCCAACAAAAAACCTATTCTACCATTTATTGCACTATTGGTATCTGGTGGACATAGCCAACTAATTGCAGTACATGAAATTGGTAAATATATCATTTTGGGTGATACTCTTGATGATGCTGCAGGCGAAGCATTTGACAAAACTGCAAAAATGTTAAATTTACCATACCCAGGTGGTAAATACCTATCTGAATTAGCACAATATGGCGAAGATGTATATAAGTTACCTCGGCCTATGATAGACCGAAATGATTTACACATGAGTTTCTCTGGACTAAAAACAGCTGTTGCAACTTTAATTACAAAGTTAGGTGGGATTGATAATATTAATTACCAAACTAAATGTAATATAGCTAAGTCAATTGAAGAGTCTATTACCGATGTTTTAGTGAAAAAATCTATACGTGCACTTAACCAAACTAATATTTCACAATTAGTTATTTCTGGTGGAGTAAGCGCTAACACTACTCTACGCAGCAAATTAAGCGCTATTTCTAATATAGAAGTATTTTATCCACCGCTTAATTTATGTACTGATAATGGTGCAATGATCGCAATTGCTGGTTATACTCGTTATAAACAAAGGGCATACAGCTATAGCTTCTCGGTTAGCCCACGTTACCCTTTAACAGAACTGAAAGCTATATGATAGACGATATTTTAGGTAGCATATACCCACTAAAGGATTTTAATCTTATTTTAGCTGATGGCAGATTTCCACAACATATTTATCTTAAATCATTATTAAAAACAGCTAATAATTTAATAGCCTGTGATGGTTCAGCTAATCGACTATTAAAACACAATATCATTCCCAATCATATCATTGGAGATTGTGACTCTATCAGCTATAAATTATATAAACAGTTTAAAAATATTATAACGAAGGATGATGATCAAAGCACAAATGATCTTACCAAAGCAGTAAATCTGGCACATTCATTAAAACTTGATAACATTGTGATACTCGGTGCAACTGGCATGCGTGAAGATCATGCTATTGCTAATATTGGTTTATTGATAAAATATAATACAATTATCAATAAAATTGCTATGATTAGTGATTACGGCATCTTCACCGTAAGCAATAAAAACCCCATCTCCACAATTAAAGGGCAGCAAATTTCTCTATTTAGCCCAATCCCTAATACAAAGATTACCTGCAGTGAATTAAAATGGCCTCTTTCAAATTACCAGTTTAACTCATGGAATAGTGGAACATTAAATGAAGCTACTGGTAATTATATAATAATATCTAGCAATAACCCAATCATTGTTTACCGCTCATTTTGAAATAAAAAAGTCGGAAAAAATATAACTCAAGCGTTTCGGCGGTTCCCTCTTACAACCCCTACAAATTGTTAAATCATTTACAGTAATATCCAGATTAGATCAAACCTATTATATATAATAGGTTTGATCTAACTTTACGTAACTTATCCTTTATTTGAGATCTTTATACACCCACTAAAAAACCAACTTCCACTTGCAAACTCGCCACATCCATCCTTAACAAACCTCTTATCTTCTTCAGCAATTATAGTATCTATAAGAATATTTTTATAATCTTGAGATGTATTACTATGATAATAATCAAATTTTGTAGTATTTGCTACATCATAGAGTGTTTCAACTTCATTTTTCATTAATAATATATTCTTTTGATATATTTCGGTAGCTCTTCTTACTTCATCAAGTAATGATAATAAACTTTTACCCTTAAAAGTCTCTGGATTATTTTGTGCAAGTATTGGATGATTTAATGAATAAAAAACAGGATCCTTATGATTAAAGGTAGTTGGCTCCATTATAATTAAACTATGCCCATCGTCTAATAAACCATAACCTGTTTTATATGCTTCTTGTAATAAGTCAATTGGAGCTAAATCATCATTTGTTGCTGGCCTAAAGGCTGGCGCACTATCAGATGAAATAATAAATAATTGTTTTGCATTAGAAAGCACATAGGGAGAGAAGGTCATATTTTTTTGTTGCTCTATGTCACTAAACGCTGAATTCCAAACCAAACCCATATTATGCCAAATAGTATATGATTCTCTATGTAATTGATTCATGTAGTTCGACATTTCTGCCCATTCAGGATCTTTTAGCTTATTAATCCACTTTCTTGAGAAAAATAACATTTCACTTTGCCATGAACTTTTAGCAAGTCTAGCTATCTCTTTAAATATTGGATATTGCTCTCCAGCCAATTGTGGAGCAGGTACCTCTAAGCCATAGGTTCTTTGAAGTTTACTATGTTTAATTTTAGATGCCACCTTAGATAACAGGAATATAGATCTTGCACCAGCATTTAAATTCCAAATTAAGGCTGAAGCAGCTGGCGTACTAAATATTCCCCTAGGAATACCAAACATTCTACCTGGACGTACTATAGAATGTGGAATTACTCTACCATTAGCAGATAAATAAAGTTCTGAATTTTTGCTAAGGACGATTGCTAAAGGATCTTCCCTAGAGGGATCATAACTTAAATCATTAAGTAAAGAATCGGGAAGATTTGTATCATTCAAATTTATACTACTGCCATCTGATAATGACAAATAGCATTTCCGTTTATCAAATATTTTCTCACCAAATGAATACGTTGCTTTATAAAATAAATATTCTGAATCGTTAGAACTAAATTTATCTATTAAATCAGCAAGTTTTGAATTAATTGGTTTCAATAACTCAATAGCACTATCTCGTCTCAGTGCCTCTATTTTGATTGTTTTTCCATCTTTGGTTGTCAGCATTGATCATTTCTTTCCAAAAAAATTATTAATACCTGAGAATTAGTGAACTTATGCTTCAGACATTATTAAATCATATCTACAACTCTTTATGTTGATATTTTTACCTCTATCTTTCCGCAACTAAAATTTGCAAAAAATTAATTATACGTCTTTTTAATATCCTAATCTAATTATACAACTGCGCCAATGAGAATCATATTTAATGCGAGTTGAAATAAATAATTTTCCGCTAATAATATTAGCCTCACTAACTTAAGAAATTAAATTCCAATAACAAATATTACCTCATTTTTATGAAAACCACATAAATTATTCATTTTTCTCCATTCATTAATACTCTTACTTACTATTTTCTGTGTTTCCTGCATTAAATTTACCGCAATACATAAGGTTATATCTTTATTTAATATATTTATCAAAGTTTCAAACAACTGCACATTTCTAAATGGTGTTTCGATAATTATCTGGCTTTGTTGATGTTTTAGAATTAGCTCCTGTAATTGCAATATTTTACATTTTTTTGCATCGCTATCTATAGGTAAATACCCTTGGAATGCAAATGACTGTCCATTTACTCCACTTGCCATTAATGCCAACATAAGAGAACTTGGTCCAATTAATGGAACTACTTCGACATTTAAAGAATGAGCAGACTTTACCACTATACTCCCTGGATCTGCAACTGCAGGTAATCCACAATCTGAAATCAGCCCCATATCAAAACCATCTAATAATGGTTGAATGAGATTTTTTAAGTCAGTCTTATGCTTATTTAATTCTTGTATATGCAATTTCTGTAATGTATGATCCAATTGTAAATACCGCAAATGCTGTCTTCCTATTTTAGCTGTTTCAACAATAAAGTATTGTAAATGCTTGATTTGATTTAATTGGAAACTTAACAACACATTACTATTAATAGTATTTGATAACGTTGTAGGGATTAGAAAAAGTTTTGTCATATTACTTAAACCTATCAAAAAGTACATAATTATACCAATTAAGAAATTTTACATCTTACATTTATTATCCATCATACAAAAACTGCACAATAATTTTGCAATAGGCTATAATATCGGAGTAATTAATTAATAGGAAAACGAATGCATAAGTTAGCTGTTATAGGTAACCCTATAGAACATAGCCTATCACCAATAGTATTTGAACAATTCGCACAACAATTTAATTTAGATATAAATTATGAAAAAATTTTAGCAAAAGATATAGATAACTTTAATACCATAGTAAATGATTTTTTTTACAACCATGGACTAGCACTAAACATTACAAGTCCATATAAACATAACGCATATCTAAATGCTAAGAATAAAACAGCCCGTGCAAATTTTTGTAAAACAGGCAATTTCATGTATCTTAATAATGACCGTGAAATTACCGTAGATACTACAGATGGGATCGGTTTAGTAACAGATATAGAAGAAAATAATAAACAAAAATTAGCAGATAAAAAAATATTACTTATCGGCAGTGGTTTCGTTATTGATTCGATATTACTTGATATTATAGTTAGAAACCCAAGTTCAATTGCAATCTTAGCTAGAAATCATGAACGTGTAAAGTTTTTACAGAACAAATTCTCAATTGATTTACATAATGTGGGTACTAAATATGACATTATAATTAATTCTTCCCCTAACATCATAGAGAATGATCTTTTCAATAAAATAAGCATTATAAATGATAATGCTTTTTGTTATGATCTTGCATACAGCAAAGTTGCAACATTATTTCTTCAATTAATGAGGAAGATAAACCCTAATATAATAATTCAAAACGGTTTGGGCATGTTAGTAGAGCAAGCTAAAGTTGCTTTTATACAATTATTTAACAAAAATCCAAATTCTAAAGAAGTAATTGATAAAATCAGGAATCATAATGCTTAATATTTTAATACTTATAATTGCCTTAATAATAATTGTAATTGCAGCTAACTTATTTTGTAACGCATTAGAGCACCTTGGTGAATCATTAAAAATATCTGAAGGTGTAACTGGATCTATCTTTGCAGCAGTCGGAACTGCACTACCTGAAACAATTATCCCAATAATATCAATAGCAAGTTCCACCAAAGAAAATTTAAATTCCTCCATTGGAATAGGTGCAATACTAGGTGCTCCGTTGATGTTATCTACATTATCTATATTTGTAATGTCTCTTTCTATAATAAAACAAAGAGGAATAAATGGTATTATTTCACCTGAACCCACAGGATTAAAACGTGATTTACGTTTCTTTTTATTTGGATATACCTTAGCATTTATAGCAATTATTACACATAAAATACCATTTACACATCATTCTATCCAAATAATAAACATAATAATCAGTATTACTTTAGGAATAAGTTATTTTATTTACATAATGCTAACCATAAAAAGCTCTCACCGTTTAGTTATCGAGGGTAATCAGACTAGTACTGATACACCCCTATTTCTAACTAAGTTTAAATTTAAAAAGAATGGTTTTAGTATCTTAATACAACTAGTAATAGGGATTATAATATTAATATATTCTGCTCATGTATTCATTGAACAAGTGAATATAATAGCTAAAAGCTATAATTTTTCCCCTTTCCTATTGGCATTAATTATCATTCCAATTGCAACTGAAATGCCAGAAAAAATAAATAGTATTATTTGGATAAGGCAGAAAAAAGATACCTTAGCAATTGGAAATATCACTGGTGCCATGGTATTTCAGGGATCCCTCCTTCCTATTCTCGGCATATTATTTACAAATTGGGATCTAAAAAATCCTCAACCTATTATTGGTATACTCATTACTATGATTGCAACTTTATGGTTTTATTATAATACGCAACGTAATAATATTCGAGTATGGCAGTTATGGTTAAATGGCATACTTTATGCAATAAACCTTGCTATTTGTATTCTGGCCTAATAATATGGCTAATTTGTTAAGGAGACAATATGACAATTAAAAAGCCCAATAAAGCAAATATAAAAGAAACAATTTTAGACCATCAAAAGCTTGAAGAACTTTTTAGCACACCTAGTGCAGCTCGAGAAATAATTTATGTATTTCAAGGCGGTGGTGCTCTTGGAGCATTTCAAGTAGGTGCTGTTAATGCATTAAGTGAACACGGATATAGCCCAGACATGTTAGTTGGTATTTCAATTGGCGCAATAAACGCATCAATAGTTGCTGGAAATAAACCAGAAGATCGAATAAATCGCTTGAACCAATTTTGGGATACTATAACTACAACAGTACCATTTCCAATGATGAAAAACCTTGGCTTGGCTAAAATACATAACTCAATAAGTGCAAATTATTCAATGCTACTAGGTCAACCTGGATTTTTTAAACCGCGCGCTTATAATCCATGGTTGTTACCTGATACAACAGTTGATCAATTAAGTTTTTATGATACTGCACCATTAAAAGACACATTAGAACAATTAATAGATTTTGATTATTTAAACAAAAATGGTCCACGTATATGTTTAGGTGCTGTAGATTTAGAAAGTGGTGAGTTTGAATTTTTTGATAGCAAACTCATAAAAATTGGCCCAGAGCATATCATGGCATCATGCGCCCTACCCCCAGGATTTCCTCCAATAAAAATTGATGATAGATATTATATCGATGGCGGAGTATTTTCTAATACTCCATTATCTAAAGTTATAGATGAGTTCGCTGACTCAGATAATGAAATAAAGAATGTGTTATGTTTTATGGTAGATTTATTTTCAAGTAGCGGAATATTACCTCATAGTATGGATGGCATAATGGAACGTATTAAAGATATCCAATATTCATCTCATTCCAAACGGAATAATAGCTTTTATGCAACTACCCAGAATCTTTCTCATGCAATACATTTTTTGTCTAACAAACTATCGGAAGATGCGCTAAAAGACGCTCAAGTACAAGAGGTTTTAAAATTAGGATTTGCACATCGTATGGACATCATACGAATAATATATCACTCTGAAAAAGGTACTGAATTACACAGTAAAGATTATGAGTTTAGTAAAGAGAGTGCTAATATTCATCGTCAATCTGGATATAAACAAACTAAACTTCTCATAAAGGAACAAGAAGCATCTTGGCAAAAAAAACATCAGTCTGGCGTTACAGTATACAAAATTGAAGCCAATAAAACATCTGAACATAAAGTATAATTTTTTGGAGGTTTGTAATGAATAATAACTTAAAAGGAAAAGTAGCAATTATCACTGGAAGTGCTAGTGGTATAGGTAAGCATATGGCAGAAAAATTTGCCCAATATGGTTCACATGTTGTAATAGCAGATATTAATCTTGATGCAGCAATGAGTGTTGCATCTGAAATACAAATGACCTACAATATAGAAACGCTTGCCATAAAAATGGATGTAACTAGTGAATCTGAAGTTAATGCTGGGATTGAAGCTGTTATTAATAAGTTCGGTAAAATTGATTGCTTAATAAGTAATGCCGGCATTCAAACAATATCTCCAATTGTTGATTTCGAATTTGAAAAATGGAAACGCCTTTTTGACATTCATGTACATGGTGCATTTTTAACAACTAAAGCTTGTATGAGAAAAATGATTGAGAAGAAAAATGGCGGTAGAATTATTGTAATAGGTTCGGTACATTCATTTGAAGCCTCTAAAAATAAAGCTGCATATGTAACGGCAAAACATGGATTACTAGGATTTGTTCGTGCAGTCGCTAAAGAAGGTGCTGAACACAATATAAGCTCTAACTTGATTGGCCCTGGCTTTGTAAAAACCCCCTTAGTTGAAAAACAAATACCTGAACAAGCTAAAACACTTGGTATAAGCGAAGAAGATGTTGTAAAAAAAGTGATGCTTGGAGAAACTATTGATGGTGAATTTACGACTGTTGATGATGTAGCTGACGTTGCTTTATTCTTAGCTGGATTCCCAACCAATGCATTAAGTGGACAATCTATTATAGTATCACATGGATGGCATATTCAGTAATTAAAGCACAGAAAGAAAGTCATTTCAATTTATTTAACAAAAACTGTTGAATCTTGAAACTCTTACTCATTAATTTAGTTAAATTTCAGAATTCAACAGCCATATAATCACGAATGAGGCTTAGTTAACTGAAGTTAGTCTTAAATTACAATAAACATTTTTGGTACATTCCAGAGTCTACTGTTGATTAACACGTATCTGCCTCACAATCTGTATATTGCGAAAAGATAGTACTCCAAGGAATACCCCTAAAACAATCCAGCCCGGAACATAAATAACAAAACATTAAGCCCTCTATCATCTAGGCAATTATTTTCTCCATTCAATATCTCGTATATAAGCTTACTCCCCACTATAAAAGCAGTAAGTAGAGGTCCAGCAGATCCTAGCCCCCATATAACTCCCCACGAAAAATGACTAGACATGCTTCTTAGATTTTCTTCTTGCAATATTTTTTCAGAGCTTATTAGCTGAAGCCTTAAGTTCAAGGGAGTATCTTGTGTGGTGTTTAACTTAAAACTGATTATATGAGTTTCTAAATTTATTATTGTTCGATGTTGATGGTTTGTTGGGTTTACTAATTTGCCATTGTTACTATTAACGTATAAACCTAACAATGACTCCTCGCACATCATAGTATAGAATCTAGTAGTACTACCAGTTACAACTTGATCATACGAATGTAGCAAACACCAATTTTCTATATCTTGAGAATCCTCCAATGATTCCTGTAATATAAAATCTAGATTATCAATGCTATATCTCATATCATCTAATGAAAAAGTAATTGTTTTATTAAAGTTGCCGTCTGTAATATTTTGTATATCAGTTAGAATCTTTTTCTTGATCCTCTCATTTAATGGCTTTTGTGGCTTGGTTGCTTTATCCATTTTATGAAATAAATTTCTTTCAATTGGTTGAGGGTTTGCCTCATTTAGTCCTCGTGGGAATTGATTACCTGCCCCCACATCAGGCCTCACTCCATTCACATTCATAATACAAAATATGCTTTCAAAAGTATATAATAATTCAGGCTTTATCAACCACTTCTAATTAGGTTTAAAAAGCTTAATTAATATGAAAAAAATTTTATTTCTTATTAATCCGGTTTTTATGCCGCAAAGTAACGTGATTATTTACATACCACTGTTGTGTAATTGATAATACATTATTAACTAACCAATACACCACTAAACCAGCTGGGAAGAAGAAAAACATAACGCTAAAGGCAACTGGCATAATCCTCATTACTTTTGCTTGTACCGGATCTGCTGGAGGTGGCGACATAAATGTTTGCAAAAACATTGTTATTGCTAAAATAAAAGGTAATATATAATATGGATCAGGTAAGCTTAAATCTTTAATCCATAAAAATGATGCCTGTCTCAGCTCTACAGACGATAATAGTGCCCAATATAGACCAATAAAAACTGGAATTTGTAATATCATAGGTAAACAGCCACCGATAGGGTTTACTTTCTCACTACGATACAAATCCATCATGCTTCGTTGCATTTTAACTTTATCATCACCACATTGCTCTTTTAATTTCTGGATTTTAGGTGCTAGTGCTTTCATCTTAGCCATAGATATATAGCTTGCGCGTGTTAATGGATATAATACTAGCTTAACAATGAAAGTTAAAGCAATAATTGACCATCCCCAGTTTTGAATAAATTCATATAATTTAATCAACAACCAAAATAAAGGGGTAGCAAAAATATATACCCAGCCATAGTCTTTTGTTCGTTCTAATTCTGGAGCAGCACTCAATAAGGTACTATTTGTTTCAGGTCCTACAAATAAGGGAACTGCAATATTAATATTAGAATGTGGATTAATAACTGGTAAATCAGTTAATAAACCTGCTGATGCCAAGTTATTTCCAACTGACTTAAAGCTTAATCTACAAGAAATACCATTACTACAAACAGCTTTATATCCATAAGCATTTAATAGCCACATTGAAATAAAATAATGTTGTATATAGCCAACCCAACCATTAGTTATATTTTCAGGATAGTTTAATTCTGAATTTTGAATATCACTAAATGATAGTTTATTAAATTTGTGCTCGCTTGAATAATATACCGCCCCAGTAAAAGTATGAATAAACTTACTTTGGCCACTTGGTGCTTGTTCATCTCTTAATAACCTCCAATAAGCTGAAATCCCTTTTAAAGGATTATTGGTATTATTAATAATTTGATAAGCTATATCTACTATATAGCTATTACGCTTAAAAGTGAGGGTTTTAATAACATCTATGCCACTTTCGCTTGATTTCAACGTAACTACTAATTCTTTTTGATTTGGTGTAAGTGTATAATTATATTCAGTTGCAGTGAATATAGTATTGTGGGTTGGTAATTTAATACCATCATTAGCAACTAAACCAGTTTGTGCAATATAAACTCGGTTATTCTTATCAGTAAGTAAACTGTAAGCTCTTTTTCTATCTTCTTGTTGTCCATGCTGTAATAAATCTAGTTCGCGAATATCACCGCCTAATGTATTAATTTGTGCCTGAATAACGTCTGTAGTAACAGTAATTACTTTATTACTATTAAGATTAAAATCATTATCATTAACAGTATTAGTTCTACTGTTATTGTTATTAGTGGTAGCTGTTACATTTGTTGTCGTTTGTGTTAAAGGCTTTGGAGAGAATCTTTCCCAAATCAATAATAATCCAATAGATAAAATAATAAATATTATTAGTCTACGCGTATCCATCAGGTTGTTTCCTTAATTAACTAAATTTAAATATACAAAATATTATGGTACTGGGTCATATCCACTGCTGCCAAACGGATGACAACTAAGTATACGTTTTGCCGATAAATATGAACCATAGATTATACCATACTTAGAAATTGCAGCTATTGCATACTCAGAACATGTAGGTATATATCTACAACTCTTGGGTAACAATGGACTAATGCATAGTTGGTAGCAGCGTATTAATAATACCGCAATTTTTCTCATTTATTAATTAACTTTATGAAAATATCTAATAAGAACCGGTTTAGAATCTTCCAATTTCTGTAAAAACGCATAAATTGGCTATAATTTGTATAAAATTTTATCTCACTCTGCATTTTTTACATTACAATTAAAGCCCCTAAACAGGTTCTAAAATTTATTCTTTTGAAGATTCTAAATTTTGGAAATTACTAAGATTAAAGCGATTAACTAAATGTAAAAATTCTGCTTTTACATCTATAAAATTATCTGGAGAATATGGTGTTATTACTCTAACTATAATATCAAGACCATACCATTTACTTTGATTTGTTCGAAATAATTCACGTACAACACGTTTCATATAATTACGCTTATTGGCAAGTTTATGAATACGTTTTCCGACAATTAATCCAAGCCTAGAATACGGTAAGTTATTTGGTTTATAATGTATCTTTAAAAATACACCCCTTCTAACCTTGCGAAAAAGAAAAACGGATGAAAAATCATCCGTTTTCTTTAATCTTTGCGCTTGAGTATAATTCTGCACTATATTTACTGAATCACACCCTAACTAAACAGCTAAACGCGTTCTGCCAGCTGCACGACGTGCATTAATAATAGCACGACCAGATCTGCTCTTCATTCTAACTAAAAACCCATGCGTGCGTTTACGTTTAATCACTGATGGTTGATATGTACGTTTCATTGAAAAAATCCTTTAACAATACACTAAGTCCGTATTATAGCACACTCTCAAATAGAAAGTAAAATAACGCTTATTGAAAAAAATACTAAATTATTCCATTATGCCGCACTTTCTATTTGCAGGTACAGCAATATCAATTAACTTAGGCTTCGGTAAATTTAAATTATCCATAATTTGACAATATTCTTCTAAAGTTTTATTTGCCAATCTTGAATTAAATAGCTTTTCTTCATGAATAGTACTTTGCGTTCTTCCATTATAGTCATGCCCTGGATATATAATGGTATCTGAAGGTAACAAAAACAGCTGTTCTGTCACACTTTTATATAATTCCGTAGCTTCACCATTTTGGAAATCTGTTCTTCCACATCCCCTTATTAATAAAGTATCGCCACTGAAAAGGCATCCATATTCCTTAACATAGAAACAGTAAGAATCACTAGTATGACCAGGAGTATATATTACCTGTAAATTTATATTTCCAATTAAAAAATTATCTCCATGGTGAAATACACCATCATAATTAGTACATTTAGCATATTCACCAACTAAACATTCACACCCCAATGCTTTTCTTAAATCGCCAGCACCGGTTATATGATCTGCATGCACATGTGTCTCAAACGAATATTTTAGATTTAGATTTAATTCTTTAATAAACTGAAGGTACTTATCTAAATCATTTGCTGTAGGATCTATTATAAATGCATCTCTAGTAGATTCATCATCAACTATATAAGCATATCCATTGCATGTGTAATCAATAAACTGTCTAATGCGCATGGAATATCCTTATTCTAACATATGTTAAAAGTGTTACAAGATAACAATAAACCTAACTTTTATGAAAAACTAAATTTAAACAAGTAACAAATTAAATTAAATATTAATGTTTATTTTTTTCAAGAGGTTTTTGATTAATTTACCGTATATTGTATTATTTGTATCGATCTTATTTTATTTAATATGAATCAAGGTTTCAGGCATCTAAGTCAAAAGTTATAGAAAATTTTTGAAAATATTACTATAACTCCAAATCTTCATTTAGCTCATCAACGTATTCTTCAATTTTTTCAATATTCTCACTTCGTAATATTTTGCTTACTAAGCGCATTATATCCTCAATTCTGGTATTCAAAATTACATTTTTTATATTTAAGATATTTGAAGAATACATCGAAAATTTACGCAAGCCCATACCAAGTAATAACCGTGTAAGTCTCCCATCACCTGCCATTTCACCACAAATTGATACTGGAATATTTGCCTTATTACAACTCTTGATAACATGGTAAATGATTTTTATTACAGCAGGGTGTAATGGATTATATAGATAATTAACTGTTTCATCATTCCTGTCTATTGCTAATAAATATTGAATTAAATCATTGGTCCCCAATGAGATAAAATCTACTAATGATAAAATTGGCTTAATTGCTATTGCACTTGATGGAACTTCAATCATCGCACCAATACGAATATTTGGATTGAAAGAAACTTTTTCAGCCGTTAATTCTTCCATAGCATAATTTAAATGATTAATTGCTTGCTTCAACTCTAAACTTGAAGATACCATAGGAAACAAAATCTGTATATTGCCGTAACTTGATGCTCTTAAAATTGCACGCAACTGTGTTTTGAAAAATGCATGTTCAGCTAAAGATAGCCTAATTCCAGTTAAACCTAAAGCTGGGTTCATTGCTTCGTTTTCATGTTCTAGATTCCATAACGGATTTTTATCGGCGCCTAAATCTGCAGTACGAATTGTAACTACTTTATTCTTCATCTCTTGAACAATTTTATAGTATTCTTCAAACTGTTCATCTTCATCTGCTAAATGATTTTCATTAGCTAAAAACAAAAATTCGCTTCTAAATAACCCAATCCCATTTGCATAATTATATTTTGCATCAGTGACATCTGTAACACTCTCAATATTAGCAAGTAATTCAATAGCTACACGATCTTTAGTAACTGCCTCATCTTTCCTAATCTGGCCTAACTTAGCTCTGAGGGCAAACCATTGCTGCTGCAACTTTCTATATTCTGCCAAGATAATAGGCTCAGGATTTATAATTAAAACACCTTGGATGCCATCAACAATAATAAGCTCATTTTCTTTAATTAATTGTCTAGCATATGAAACACCAACTATTGAAGGGATATCAAGATTACGTCCTACAATAGCTGTATGTGAAGTAAGGCTACCTACTTCAGTAATAAAACCTGAAAAATTTGAATCCTTAAACTGTACCAAATCTGCTGGAGATAAGTCATGGGTCACCAAAATACCGTACTCTATCTTACCCGAAACATCCCAATCAAATTTATTTCCTTCTAAATTTTTGAAAATTCTCTCTAAAACCTGAACAACATCGTGTTTACGTTCTTTTAAATACTCATCTTGCATTTCATTAAACTGAAAAGCTAATCGTTCTGCTTGTAATTTTAAAGCCCACTCTACATTACAAGATTCTTCTTTTATTATATTAATTGGAGCTTGAGAAATTTGTGAGTCACCAAGCATCATAATATTTAAAGATAAGAACGCACCAAGCTCTGCAGGTGCATTTAAAGGTATATTTCCACGTAATAATTCCAACTCACGCCTAGTTTTACGTAACGCTTCCTCAAAACGAAAAGTTTCTTCTTCAATTTCATCTTGCTCTAATAAATGCAAAGTTGCATCATCTAAGTGTTTATCTAAAATAAATGCATTACCAATAGCAATACCACCACCTAAACCAATCCCATGAATTGCAATACTCATATTATTCTGACTCACCAAACTTATTTGAAATCAACTCTACAATTTTATCCATAGCATCTAATTCATCCACCCCATCTGTTGTAATATCTAATATACTTCCCTTATTAGCCGATAACATCATCACAGTCATTATACTTTTGGCATTAGCAACTTTATCACCTTTTTTTAATAAGATGTTACAGGAAAACTTATTCGCCAATTCTACTAATTTTGATGATGCTCTGGCATGTAAACCTAATTTATTAACAATTTCTACACTCTTATTTAACATACTCTTCCCCCAACATGTACAATGCCAGATACTGCACCATCTAATGCTTTATCTACACAAATTCGTAATCCACTTTTGGCATATGAAATAGCCCTTATTAGCATTGGCAAATTTAAGCCAGTAATTAACTCAATTACTCCTGGCTTTAATAATTTTTGTGCAATATTACTCGGAGTAGCACCATATAGATCAGTTAAAATTAAAATATCCTGATTATTTCCAATTTTTTCAACGAATTCCTTTGCTCGATTAAAAATATTATCAGAATCCTCAGTTTTTTTTACCGGTAATATATGCAAATTATTAATACGCTTTGCCAAAATATGTTCAATACAATAAGCAAAACTATTTGCAATTTCAGCATGTGCAATTATTATTATATTAACCACCTGACACCTCAAATTTCAAATATTTAATTATCTCATTTATTAAATTTACATTAACTTAAATATTATTACACAACTTGTATATATGCGCTAATTAAAGAAATTATATTCCAAATATTGAAGAATATAGATCATCAATCTTATTTAGTACGTTTTTATCTGGAATAATAATTTTCCCCCACTGACGATTCGTCTCACCTTGCATTTTATTTGTAGCATCAATACCCATTTTTCCGCCAAGACCAGATACTGGGGAGGCAAAATCCAAATAATCAATAGGAGTATTCTCAACTAAAAGTGTATCACGTACCGGATCAGCTCTTGTTGTAACTGCCCAAATCACATCATGCCAAGATCTAATATCAATATCATCATCCACTACAATAATGAATTTTGTATACATAAATTGACGCAAATAACTCCAGATACCAAACATGATCCGTTTTGCATGTCCACTATATTGTTTTTTGATTGAAACAATAGCCATTCTATAACTACAACCTTCTGGTGGTAAATAAAAATCATGTATTTCTGTAAATTGTTTCTGTAATATTGGTACAAAAACTTCGTTTAATGCAACACCCAAAATTGCTGGTTCATCAATTGGTTTCCCAGTATAAGTACTATGATAAATTGGATCTTTACGCATACTAACAGTTTCGATTGTTAATACCGGAAAATTTTCTTGTTCATTGTAATATCCTGTATGATCACCATATGGCCCTTCTAAGCCATTATCGTTAGGATAAATAAACCCTTCCAGAACTATCTCTGCGAAGGCTGGTACTTGTAAATCACTAAGAATACAATTTGTTAACTCTGTTCTACTACCACGAAGTAATCCGGCAAATTGATATTCTGATAAAGAATCGGGGACAGGTGTAACTGCGCCTAGTATAGTAGCTGGATCGCATCCTAACACTACAGATACTGGATATGGAGTATTTGGTTTTTGTTTACAATGTTCCAGATAGTCTAGCGCTCCACCACGATGATGCAACCATCTCATTATTACTTTATTCTTACAAAGCACTTGTTGACGGTATATTCCCAAATTTTGACGCTTTTTGTTTGGCCCTCTAGTTACAACTAATCCCCACGTAATTAAAGGTGCTACATCTTCTTTATGACAATGCCAAATTGGAAATTGAGTGATATCTACATCTTCTTTTTTAATAATAATATCATGGACTGGTGCATTTTTAATTATCTTAGGCAACATATTATACAATTGTTTTAACATTGGTAATTTATCTAATGCATCCTTAATTCCTTTAGGTGGTTGTGGTTCTTTTAAACTAGCTAAAAATTGCCCTAATTTTCGTAATTCTTTAATATCATCACAGCCCATAGCTAAAGCAACTCGTTTTACAGTACCAAATAAATTACCTAATACTTTATTTGGTAATTTCTCATTTACAAATAAAATAGCTGGTCCATTATTTTTTAGTACTTTTTCACAAAATGCTGACATTTCTAGATACGGGGATACTTCATTCTCTATCCGCTTTAACTCATTAATACTTTCTAGATATGATATAAATTCACGTAAATCACGATATTTCATTAATAAATTACCTGAACGCCTAAAAATAAACAACTAAAAAATGCTACTCTAACTACCGATAAGAAAGCCATTGTACCATATAATACTTAGCCATATATAGCTAAACATACAAGATTTAAACGAATCACGATGCCGTACGCATAAAAATATAGTATGTTAATACATCTTGTACAACAGAGTAATAATAATTAACCGTATAACTTTGTATAGCATATTTGCCTCATAATATATTTTATATATTATAATCTGTCATATTTTTGTTAAACTTGAAACATTTTAAATAAAATCAATTATAATTGATGGTTCACTAGTAATATATTTTCGATTAGGGAAACTTATATGTTTAAATTATTAATTACTTTATTATCAATCACTATAACTATAAGTGGATGTGCTTCATATATACCAAGCGCAATTGGATATATTGGCACTACAGCTGGATTATCAGCTAATAATGGAATTAAGTCTGCACGTACTGGTAAAGCATGTTTAAAATCATTTATTGGTATTATCGCCTATGGAGATGCTAGCATTGATAAAGCTAAAGCTAATGGTGGTATTACGAAAGTTGCAAGTATTGATTATGATGTAACAGATATTCTAGGTATTTATGGCAAATACTGTATCATAGCAAAAGGTGAATAATCATATTCTTTTATATAGAAGTTGCTTCAATCAACTTTAAAATTATTATACAATATACGTATAGTCATTTAGGTAATGCAAAATAGTTATGTTGAATCTAGGAGAGCTTAATAAATTGGGGTATCAGTTATTGTCACTAACGACTATTTCTAAAGGCTTTGACTTCGGATTAATAGTTGATTAAACTAATTTCAGATAATTCTATCTAATCTTCTAAGCTCTTTACTTTTATTAACATATTACCTAGTTCTATAATTTATGATAAGATACAATAATGTCATTTCCTTATTAATATTAATTTATTTTTTGAATCTTTTGCTAGCAAGTTTATAACCTAACATCTTATACCATAATTTATAGCCCCTTAAGTTAACCTATAAATATATGCTCAATCAACTATTTTTTTCAAATAAAACAATGTTATAATGTTAAATACATTAGAACTATACATTCTATTTTAAGATAATAATATATACAGTTTGTAAATATTTTTAACCAATAATAAAAAGGATAAAAAAATGTCTGAAATCCGCTCCAACAAATCTACTCCTCCTCATGATCATAAACTGCAACAAAACAAAAACCATGATAAAAACTCTGATGAGGGAACTTATTTTCCAAGTAATAAAACTAGCCAAGTTAGTAAAGTTAATACACAAGCAAATATTGCTCAAAACACATCAACTGCAGTTAAGGAAGAAAAAGTAGGAGTTAATTATGCAATAGATATAGAACCTAGCTGTATAGAAAAATCAGTGAAAGATTTTGACTTTGATCAGTACACTTTTAAATTTCCTAATAAGTTTGAATCTACGTGGGTCTACTGGAACCGTATACCAGTGGGTGATTCAAGTTATGGCTTGTGTGGTGGCATGGTATTTGGCGCGAAATTATATTATGAGAATGGGGTAAGTACACCTCAGTTTACTGAACCTCCTAGCTCCCAGAATTGTCCTGAACTATTTGAATGGCTAAAAGATATTCAAGCTAAAAGTGTTCCTTTATTTGCTGCGTATAATTATTTTTCTAGAATGTTTAATTATGATTATCATAATGTTAAACATACCTCTGAGGCTATCAAAACAATAATTGATAAAATTAATAATGACAAACCTTGTGTAGTTGGAATAATCCGCGCTCAAGCTACAATAAAAAATCCAATGACGTGGGGAAATGTAATATGTAATCATCAAGTACTAGCCTATGCTTACAAAAAAGAAGGAGACAAAGTGACATTTTCTATATACGATCCTAGATCGCCTGGAAATAAAGATATGTACATAAGCTGCAATGTAAATGGTAGCAACATAACTTCTTACTCTGAGATCCTAGACCCTATATACTCTTTCTTTATTGCTGATATTGAAATTCCTACCACTATTCCTAGTATAGAAGAACGAGAATAATCGAGTAGAAGTGATTTGACAATCCCCGCCTAGGTGTTGTGATGTACCTGGCTCATGAATAAAAAAAAAGCCAGTTTAATAAAACTGGCTTTTAATATAAGAAGCTTGGCAATGACCTACTTTCACATGGGTAAACCCACACTATCATCGGCGATGAGATGTTTCACTGTCCTGTTCGATATGGGAAGGAGTGGT
>JBKDHQ010000043.1:0-15683 GCA_046336365.1 Neisseriaceae bacterium | reverse complement strand
TAGTTCGTCCCAATTGACCAGATGGTTTAACTTTAGCAGGAGATTATCCGAATCTATCATTTGATCTAGGGCATAATTTAAAAACGACATCTCAACCTCTGCAAAAACACAATATATTCATATATATCAATATGTTATTATACCACATATTCGCTCTTAATGTGCAGAGGTTTCTAGTTCATTTGACAAATCAACCCAATCAATTATATTTTCAATTTTTACAAGCAAATTGCTGGGTTCTATCATTTTGATAATGCATAATCAAAAAATGACATTTTTTACTCCTAAAATAGCGTGTAACCCTTTAATATTAATGCACTATTATAACATATAACATGTTTCTGCTTTTTATAGTGCAGAGGTTTCTGTAGGTAAATAAAAACTCTAAAATTTATGGTTTACTATATTTGTTAATAGTACTAAAATATTTTACTGCATTTGTTTGGTTTTAAAAGGCAAACTTAGACTCGTCCACATAAGATTTCAAAGTTTAGTCTTTTTCAACCATTGTTCAATAATAGTTGAAAAATTGTAAAATAAACTATACACAAATATATTTAAAAGGGACATTTAAAATGAAAAGATTTCAAAATACTATTCTACATCGCGTAGAGACAAGTAATAAATACCCTAAATCATCTGATAATTCAACAGAATCATATTTCTTTCAACCAATTGAAGCAGACGAAAATCCAACAAAAAGTACAATCTATACCTATACTAATTCACTAGATCACACAGACATACATGGTCATATTTTAAGTTTCCTAGACCAAAAGAACTTAGTTAATATAAGGCTAATTAATAAACCTACAAACAAATTTGTGTGTAACAATATCAATAAAAGTCTTTCAATAAGATTGACAAATGCTAATCAAATTAACGGTTTTGTAGATTATTTCAAAGATATCGATAAAAATAAAGGCGAGGATGCATTGCTCAAGAATATTAATATACTCTCACTTAATATTAATTCGGTTAATGTAAGTATTAATAAATTTCAACAGTTAATTGAGCAATTAGAGAAGGCAACGATAATAAATCTGCATTTAAAGATTGAACATATAACAAATTTTGCTTATATAGAATATCTGGCAAATAGTGGTATGAGAAATTTAACCACTTTGGGCCTTAAATATTCAGACATAAGCGATGATGGTGCTATAGCACTTGCTAACGGTAACCTAAACAGCTTAACCAAGTTGAATCTTAGTGGTTGTCGAAATAACTTTGATTATAGACGCAATCCTATAGGAATTAAAGGGTTTACAGCACTTAGTAACGGGAATCTGAGTAGCTTAACCGCACTGGATCTATCATGCAATATCATGGACGATGAGTGTCCTAAAGTAATTGCCAATGGGAACCTAAGCAATTTAACCAAGTTGAATCTTAGGAACTTTAATGTGGCAGGCTTGGGTGGCATAAGCAATAAGGGAGCTATAGCACTTGCTAATGGAAATCTAAATAACTTAACCACACTGGATCTTGCATATAATGAAATAGGCAATGAAGGAGCTACAGCAATTGCCAATGGAAATCTGAGCAGGTTAGTAACGTTGCGACTATAGTAAATTTAATGACTAGTAGAAGAAGATTATGAGGCTGTTAAAAATTGTAAAAATCATATTATCGTAAGCCACCTCAGGTAATGTTTCATTATTGAGTTTCTCATATTTTAAAGCTAGTGCTTTATCTCTTTTTTCTCAAAGCATAGCTTTAGCTATCAAATGTGCGCTATTTATAAAGGTATTTTGGGTAACATTGTATTTGTAGAATTTTTTGCAATCCTTGATATCCAGAATCAGCCACAACTGATGACTTAGAGTTTATATGTGTTTTTGACTCTTTAAATACCCTAAAGTCATGCATTTGACCATTTCTAGTGCTAATACAAATTATTTCGTATTATCTCATATCCTCAACTTTTTATGGTTATGCAAGAGGTCTATTTATTACATTATCATTTTTTTGTTTTAGTACCGGTTGTAAGTTAAGATATAGGCTGGATAGATTGGAAAAAGCAAAAATAAATTCTAATTGATTTGTTGTGCTATAATTTACTCTTATTTGGTTTTTGTTTATGAATGAGTCTGTGAAAATAAGATTGGCTAATATTGATGATCTTCCAGAATTGGCAAAGTTAGATCAGGAAACAAATTTAACTTATTGGAGTGAAACTGAATATCAATCAAGTTTGGATAATAGGAATAATAATATATACGTCTTGGAAGGTGAATATAACTGTATAATAGGTTGTATAGTAATTAATATTATTTTAGATGAAGCAGAAATTTTACAATTCTGGATAGCTTTGGATTATAAAAAAATGGGATATGGTAAATCTTTATTGAGTTACACTATAAATAAGCTAGAAAATAAGTATAAAATAAAAAAAATACACTTAGAGGCGGTTAATAATAATACTCCAGCAATACAATTATATTCGAAACTCGGATTTACTATTGGATCATGCCGAAAAAATTATTATAGAATAAACGGTTCATCATATGATGCGCTATTAATGTCATATACATACTAGAGTTATGCAAAAAGAAAACGATTCATTTTCATTATTATATAATCAATTATGGTTGGTTGATAATGCAAAATTGCAGCAAATTAATCCAGGATTGAAAGTAGACAATTGGTTGGACTTATATAATAATAGTGAAGCTCAAATGTCTAAGAATTCATCACGATTAGTATCAAACGAAAACGCTGAATTATATACTCAGAATATCATAGAAACAATCACTACGGATCCATCAATTTTGAATATCTCACAAAGTAAAACTCCATTAGCTAATTTAGAGGTTGACTCTAAACCTAGTATAAATAATAATAAAGATCTAATTACTGACTGGGAGATGCTGGTTCAAAATATAAAAGAGTGTACCAAGTGTGATTTACATTGTGGAAGAAAAAATGTTGTAGTAGAGCGAGGTAACCGAAATTCTAGATGGATGTTTATTGGCGAGGCTCCTGGTGAAAATGAAGACTTGCAAGGATTACCTTTTATTGGTGCTGCTGGAGAATTACTAAATAAAATGATTGCAGCTATGAATTTAAAGTTGGATGAAATTTATATTTGTAACGTAATTAAATGTAGGCCACCGTATAATAGAAATCCAGAACCAAATGAAGTTATTCAATGTAATAATTATTTATTAAGCCAAATAAATTTAGTGAAACCGGATATCATTATAACTTTGGGTCGGTTTGCTAGTCACACAATTCTTAATACAGAATCTGCTATAAATAAATTACGTGGAAAAACACATAAGTTTAATAATATTCCAGTTATAGTCACCTTTCACCCATCTTATTTATTAAGAAATGCGCTAGCTAAGAAAGATGCTTGGGAAGATTTACAGTTAGCTATGAGAGTATATAAAGATAATGAAAATAAAAATTAGTGGAATTACTGATGAAATACTTATTGGTTGTTATGAGTATGAAAAACAAAATATACAAAAAATTATTCTTGATATAGAGTGTGAATTATATCCATTTGATTATAGCGATGATGACCTAAAAGATACCGTTAATTATGACGAATTGGCTGATTTTGCAAAAAGTACATTGTCTAAAGAACAATACAACCTGCTTGAGGGATTAAGTCAGTTTATTGCCAAGGAGATATTAAACAAGTTTCATCAAATAAAAATTGTTAAGATAGATTTGTTGAAGCCAGCTTTATCTGGTGTTAAAGCATGTGAAATAAAAGTAAGTTATACTGAAGTTAGGAAAATCCCTGTTGCATTAGCGCTAGGATCTAATCATATTTATTTACCCCAGCAGCAAATTATTACAGCGATAGAATTATTGGGTGAATATATTGACAAGATTTCAATTGGTAATTTTTATAAAAGTGCTCCAGTTGGGTATCTTGAACAAAATGATTTTATTAATACAGCGATTATTGGAGTTACCACATTAGAACCAAGAGAATTATTTGCTAAAATAAAAGCAATTGAAAAAATAATTGGTAAAGAAGAAAAGATAATTAACGGTCCACGAATTATAGATATAGATTTATTATTATTTGGTGATTTAATATATAAATGTAACTACTTACAGATTCCCCATAAAGAGATGCATAATCGTGACTTTGTATTAGTGCCTTTAGCTGATGTTGCTCCAAACTTGGTTCATCCAATCTTTAATAAAACGATTTTAAGTTTGTGTGATGAAGTAATGAGTAATCAAAATAATATTCTTGAACAAATTGGGTATTATAAAGATGAAATTTAAATTAGTAAGATTTCAAACAAAGTTTGCTTTAAGAAAAATATTACGTAGTCACAGGCATAATCTCCAAATATCATCTATTTATAAGTTAACAGCAACAAAAAAGAAGCTTACAGAAAATTCTCAAACTAATAGTTTACTACTTAAAACTGACAACATAAATTATAAAAATTATATATTACTAGATGAAGCATACCTTGTTTCAGCGAAGTCTGGTGTTGATTTTGAGGTTTGTGATCAGCTAGATAACGAAGAGGAACTAATTTATAAATGGGCTTTGAGTGAAGTTTTACGAACTGTTGACTTTATTAAGTTTGAACATGAAACAAATTTTTTAGATATTGGCAGAGTACTATATGCCCAAGGATACTATATTATTCGTACATTTGAACATTTGACTGATTTAATGACAATATTAAACTATACTAAAGATTCATTTTCTGATGGTGGAAGATACACTAATATTGAAGAATTGTGTAAATATGCAGAGATACAAATTCAAAATGGAGCAACAATCCTAGATTTAGGAGTTGAATCTACCAACCCACTATCTAAACCTCTTGATGCAGAGTATGAAATAGAACAATTATCGTTAGTTTTACCTGAAATACTATCTTTAAAAGAAATATATAATATTGCAGTTAGTATTGATACCTATCATAATGAAACAGTCAATTGGTTATTGGGTAAAGAGATTGACATAATTAATGATGTATCAGGAAATGTTAATTTAGAACTAGTTAAAGCTATTACTTTAGAGGGAAGAAAATATATAGCAATGCATAGCCTAGTAATTCCAGCAACAAAAGGATGCAATATACCAATTGAGCAAAATCCTATAGATTATATTTATTCGTGGATGGAAAGTAAGCTTAAAGGGTTTGATGCTAAGAAAATAAACTTAAACAATATTATTCTTGATCCAGGTATTGGTTTTGGAACACTCCCAGCTCAGTCATGGTATATTTTAAGGAATTTTAAAAAATTTTATAAGTTACCATGTGAAATATTAGTTGGCCATTCCAGGAAGTCTTTCTTAAAGCATCTGAATAATAAAGCTGCTAAAGATCGAGATTTAGAAACAGCGTTAATTGGCAATGAACTATTAAATAAAGTTGATTATCTACGTATTCATGATGTGAAATTGCTAAATGAAATGTATCGGATTAAAAAGCAGTTGCATTAAGGTAATCAAAATTTAATTATCCATAATTTATTTTAATTAATAAACATAATAAGGTTAAATTTTATGACTAATTTAGATGATGATTTAAATTATATTAGAAGTGCAATTCGAGTGATAGAAAATTGGCCTGAACCAGGAGTATTGTTTAGGGATATCACTACAATGCTACAAAATCCAATAGCTTTCCATAAAGTTATTGATATATTGCTTGATCGATATCAAAGAATGGATATTGATATTATTGCTGGACTTGATGCACGTGGGTTTATTTTTGGGCCTATTCTTGCTTATGAATTAAATAAAGGGTTTATTCCTATACGTAAAAAGGGTAAATTACCTCATAAGACTATTGCCGAAGATTATAGTTTAGAATATGGTACAGCAACTACAGTTGAAGCCCACGTAGATTCAATTAATCGTGGTGATAAAGTTTTAATTGTTGATGATTTAATTGCAACTGGAGGTACAATGCTTGCTGCATGCAATTTGATCAAAAAATTAGGTGGTGATGTGGTTGAATGTGCGGTAGTAAATGATCTTTTGTATTTAGGTGGTAGTAAGCAAATTTGTGATCATGGTTTTAAAGTATATTCGTTATTGGAGTATAATTAGTATGAGTCATTATAATCAGTTTCCATATATTCGTATGCGTAGAAATAGGTATAGCAAGTTTATTCGGGATTTAGTGCAAGAACACTATGTAACTGTTAAAGATTTAGTATATCCAGTATTTATTATTGATGGTAGTAATAAAGAAGAGCCAATATCTTCTATGCCAGGGCAATCTAGGGTTAGCATAGATAAATTATTGAGAATTGCTGAGGATTGTGTAAAGCTTGGCATACCTGCATTAGGGATTTTTCCAGTTATTACAACTGAGAAAGATAATTTTGGTAGCGAGAGTTATAATCCTAATGGCTTGGTACAAAGGGCTGTTCGTGAATTAAAGAAAAATTTTCCGGAACTTGGGGTGTTTACTGATGTTGCTCTAGATCCATATACTTCTCATGGTCAAGATGGTGTTATTGATGATGCTGGTTATGTGTTAAATGATGTGACTAATGAGGTGCTCTTAAAACAAGCGCTATCTCATGCTGAAGCAGGCAGCGATTTTGTATCTCCTTCTGATATGATGGATGGACGTATTGGAAAAATTAGAAAAGGTTTAGAAGCCAGTGGATATTATAATACTGGGATTATGGCTTATTCTGCAAAATACGCCTCTACGTTTTATGGCCCATTTAGGGAGGCTGTTGGTTCTATTAGCAGTTTAGGAAAATCTGATAAAAAGTCTTATCAAATGAACCCGGCAAACGCAAATGAGATTTTATACGAAGTACAACTGGATTTGTCTGAGGGGGCAGATATAGTTATGATTAAGCCTGGTTTACCTTATTTAGATGTAGTATATAGAGTGAAGTGCGAATGCAAAAGGCCAATTGCAGCGTATCATGTAAGTGGAGAATATGCCATGTTAAAAGCTGCAGGTCAAAATGGATGGTTAAATTATGAGGAAAGTTTATTGGAAACTATGCTATGTTTTAAACGTGCAGGTACTGATATAATTTGGACCTATGCTGCAGTGGAGGTTGCAACACTATTAAAAAGTAGTTAAAGTCTAGTATGAATATCCTTGGTTTCAAACAACAAATTGGTAAATTTATTACTAATGTTAGGATTATTGATGATCCAATCTTGTGTTATGCATATGGTACAGATGCAAGTCCATATCGCATGTTACCGAAATTAGTTATTGTTGTTGAAAATGTACAAGAAGTATCTTTAATTATTACATTAGCCGTTCAATATAATATCAAGCTTACTTTCAGAACTGCTGGTACTAGTTTGTCTGGACAATCTAGTACAGATAATGTATTGTTGGTTTTATCTAATACGAGCTGGCTTAACTATAAAATAATAAATGATGGTAAGCAAATTAGTTTAGAGCCAGGTATTATTGTAGCATTTGCTAATTCTTTATTAAAACCGTATAATAAGAAGATTGGTCCTGATCCGGCATCAATTAATTCATGTAAAATTGGTGGAATTGTTGCCAATAATTCTAGCGGGATGTGTTGTGGTATAACTAATAATACCTATAATACTATGTCTAGTATGAAAATAATTTTTGCTGATGGTTCAAGTTTGGATAGTGCTGATAATCCTAGCCGGCAGAAATTTATAGAAACTCATTCTAATTTAATATCTGCGATCATTGCTTTAAAGAGTCAAATTTGTGGATGTGAAGAATTATCTACTTTCATAAAACGTAAATTTCATTTAAAAAATACTAGCGGTTATAGCTTAAATGCGTTTATCGATTATTCAGATCCAATTGATATTTTAATTCACTTATTAGTTGGTTCTGAGGGTACTTTAGGGTTTATTAGCGAAATTACCTATAATACAATTGAAGATAACCTGTTTAGGCAATTAAGTTTGGTATATCTGGATAGTATAGAGGATATTGCAAATTTAGCGATAGAATTATCGAACCATCAGATTGAAGCAATGGAATTACTTGATATATCCTCATTGAAATCAATACAATTTTCAAAAAAAGCGCAAGCATATTTGCCTATTTTAAAAGAAAGTACAGCAGCAATTTTGATTGAGCTTGCAAGCTCAGATAAGAAAGAGTTAGAAATAAATCTAAGTAATGTAAGACAAATTATAGGAAATTATAAAGTCTATCACCAAATTTCTTTTACTGATGATCCTAATATTATTCAAGATATCTGGAATTTAAGGAAAGGTATTTATCCAACAATTGGAGCTAATCGGATAAGCGGTAGTAATATTATTATCGAAGATATTGCTGTTGAAATTAAAGATTTACCAGAATTAATTATGGATTTAAGTAAGCTTTTCTTAAAATATAGCTATACAAATACAGCAATTTTTGGGCATATTTTATCAGGGAATATCCATTTTGTTTTTACGCCTAATTTATCTGAACAACTAGAGATAGATAATTATAATTTATTTATGCAAGAGATCGCTTATCTTGTAGTCACTAAATTTGCAGGTTCCTTAAAAGCTGAGCATGGTTGTGGTCGTAATATGGCACCATTTGTTGAATTGGAGTGGGGGAGTGAGTTATACAAAATTATGTGGAAAATTAAGGATCTGCTTGACCCACATAATATATTTAATCCAGACGTTATTTTAAGTAAAGATAAAGATATTCATTTAAAACATTTAAAGGAACTATACCCAGTAGATAAGCTGGTAGATAAATGTACTGAATGTGGCTTTTGTGAGCGAGTTTGCCCATCACGAAATTTATCTTTGACTCCACGACAACGTATTGCCTCTTATAGATATATACAAAAATTCCAAAAGGGTAAACAAGCTTACGTAGTAAATCAATATAAAAAGACATATGAATATTATGGTATTGCCACTTGTGCTACCACTGGATTATGTGCAATGAGTTGTCCAGTTGGTATTGATACAGGTCAATTAATCATACAGCTAAAACCAAAGTTGAATAATTATCTTATGTCTGTTTTGAGTAAACATTATAATTGGTTTATAAATTTTAGTAAATTTGTGTTAAAGTCTGCTAATGTAATGGCCAAGATTGTTGGTTACAATAGACTTAATCAAATAACTTTGAGAGTACATAAGGTAATACCAATTATGCCTGTTTATTTTCCAACAAATATTAACTATAAAGGAAAAGCTGAGCATAGTGAATTTGATCAATCGATTGTAAAATCTAAACAGAGCAAAAAAATACTATATTTCCCTAGTTGTAGTACAAGAGTTTTAGATAAAAATACTAAAATATTGCATAGGATTATTGTTCAAATGGGTTTTGATGTAGTTTATTTGGAAGATTATAATAATCTTTGTTGTGGTCAGTTCTTCTCATCAAGTGGATATTCTAATCTAGCAAATGACAAGCTTTTAGAATTAAATAAAATAATATCTCAAATAGAGTGTGACAAAATTTTGATAGATAACAGTAGCTGCTATTCTAATCTACTCGCAAATAATAAATTAGATAAAAGATTTAATAGTGTGATAGATTTTATTTGGGATAATTTAGATAAAATAGTTGTTAAGAAAAAATATAAAAGAATTGCAGTGCATATTGATTGTAGCAGCAGAAAAACAGAAGATGAGAAAAAAATTCTTGATATATTAAATAAATGTGCAGTAAATATTGTTAAACCGCATAGCTTAGATTGCTGTGGATTTTCCGGTACCAAAGGTTTTACATTGCCTGAGTTAAATAAGTTAGCACTATCTGGTTTGAAAGAGCAAGTAGAGAACTGTGAATTAGGGGTCACTTTTAACCAAAATTGTCAGATTGGACTTACTTTTTATAGTAAGATACCTTATATATCATTACCAGAACTTATAATAAATTGTATAGATAATCATTATTTAATAAATGTACACTAATGGAAATATAGATGAAGCAAAATAGTTTATTTTTTTTGGCAGTTATTATTGGCAATATATTTGAAATGTTTGATTTTTTTGTGTTTGTATTTTTATCTTCAATCATTGCTGATGTATTCTTTCCACATAATATTGGTAACTTATCATTAATTTTTACTTATTTAACAATAACTGTTGGTTATTTATTGCGTCCAATTGGTGGAATAATTTTAGGGAATTTTGGAGATAAATATGGCCGTAAATCCGTCTTTACGCTATCAATATTATTAACGGCAATACCATCTTTAGTGATTGGGTTAATACCAAGTTATGACAAAATAGGATATGTAGCAACTTTTTTATTAATTATTTCAAGAGTACTTCAAGGATTTGCTGCTGGTGGAGAGTTTCCTGGTTCTATAACATTCCTAGCAGAAAAATATAATAAAAAGAATTACTATTTTTATTGTGCATGGCTTCCTTTTGGAGCAAATATCGGTGTTGCTGGTGGTGCACTACTTATCAAAATAATGACATCTTCTATGAGCAAAACTTTTTTAATTAATTATGGATGGAGGATTCCATTTATTTGTGGTAGTTTATTAGCTGTGATTGGTTTTTATATTAGGAAAAATCTTTCAGAAAGTAGACAATTTGTGACATTAAAAGAAAATCACAAACTTTATAAACTTCCAATTTTTAATTTGTTAAAAGGATATTTAGTCCCTCTAATATTAGGAATTATTCTTTGTACGGTAGTTTCGTTAATAACTGGAATTTTTCATTTGTTTTTACCAAGTCTATTTGTCAAATATTTACATTTAAGCTTACAAGATGTTACTGGAATTAGTTTTATAGGATCATTTACACTTGCTATTTTTATTATAATCTTTGCTAGTTTGACCTATTGGATTAAACCAATGAAAATTATTCAAAGTGCAATAATTTGTCTAATTATCTCTTTTGGGTTAATCTTTATTGATGTTCTTAATATGAAAGATTTATATTCCTTATCTCTAGTAGTGATTTTAATATCAGTTTTAATTGCTGGTGTTAATGGAATATATGCAGGTATATTAGTAGATTTATTTCCAGTACAAGTAAGATATAGTGGTATTGCTGTTTGTTTTACAATCGGTGCTATGCTAGGTGGTGGGCTAACTCCTCTTTGGACTAGTAGTATATTAACTTATCTACATAGTTATAAATACATAATATTAATTTGTATGATAGTAACTTGTATTTGTTTTATTACTAATTATTTTATAGTAAGATTACTAAAAAATAACCTTCACATGGTATAACTTTAAGATGAGAAAAATTGCAATTGCACCAATGCTTGATTGGACTGATCGTCACTATCGCTATTTTATGCGCCAAATTACGCATGAAACTGAACTTTATACAGAAATGGTAGTAGCAGACGCAATCATTCATGGTAATTTAGAACGTTTATTAGGGTTTTCTGTAGAAGAAAAACCTGTAGTGGTACAATTAGGTGGTTGTGATCCTCTCAAATTATCTAAAGCAAGTAAAATGTGTGAACAATATGGATATTCAGCTATCAATTTAAATGTGGGTTGTCCATCTGATAGAGTTAAATCTGGTAATTTTGGCGCTTGTTTAATGCAAGATGCTAATCTAGTTGCAGATTGTATCAAGGCAATGCAAGATTCAGTGTCAATTCCAATTACAATAAAGCACAGAACTGGGATTGATTATGAAGATAGCTATGAATATATGCGAGATTTTGTAGCTGGGATTGCTAAAACTGGTTGTAATGATTTTATCATTCATGCCAGAAATGCTGTTTTACAGGGACTTTCGCCGCGAGAAAATCGTAAAATACCTCCACTTAAATATAATTATGTTTATAAACTAAAAAAAGAAATGCCACATCTTAATATTATGATAAATGGAGGTATTAAAACATTAAGTAGCATAAATGAACATTTAGGACATGTTGATGGGGTAATGCTTGGTCGAGAGGCATATTATAATCCATTTTTATTTGCAGATTTTGATGTTTTATTTTTTGACTATAAAGCTAATCCTCGTTCTCGCCAACAGATTGCTGAATCAATGATTACTTATTTAGAACAAATGCATAGTTTAAATATCCCATTACATCGTGTGACGCGCCATATGATAGGTTTGTACTATGGTTGTCCCAATGCTCGTTTATGGCGCTATACTTTAACCCAAGAGATCATTAAAACAAATTCTGTAGCAACATATACAGATCTGATATCCAATTTGAAATAATTCTATATTTGAGCTTAACCGATCAAATTTAGTGTTATATCTTCTCTGTCACGGGTGCAACGCAATATAAACATATTACAATATAGATGCATTCTGTAGTAAAATTCCCAGTAAAAAGTAATATTCTAATTGATGAGAAGTATAAATTTATTCTAAGTTGAATTTACTTCATTAAAACATTATCATCCACAATTTAATTTTACTATGTTCCACCATTAATTAACAAAAATTTATTTTATGAATTAAGATCAGTATCTCGGAATTATTAAACTATGGTTACAGTTAAGCAAAACTTTTATGATGTAAGTTCTTGGATTGAGAATCAGAGACAACATTTTGATGAAAGTGAAATTAAACAATTTCTAAAGGCTATAGAAATAGCCGAAATTTATTATAAAGATAAATATTTTTATCCAACCAATATTGATTTATTAAAACATGCATTGCGTTGCGCTAATACTATTGCTAGTTTAAATTTATATTCAGATGCAGTTATTGCAACTATTTTTTTTGCTCTACCTAGATATTGTGATAAATGGCAAGAAGAGTTATCAATATTTGATACAAAAGTGTCAGAACTAGTTGATGGTGTGAATAAAGTAACACAAATTCGTAAACTAGGTTCTCTAGCTGATGTTGACAATGAGGCAGAAAAAAAAGAACAGATTGAAACTATCCGTAAAATGTTATTAGCTATGGCTAGTGATATAAGAGTAGTTTTAATTGTTTTAGTTGGGCGTGGAGAGTTAATGCTTAACCTAGAGTCCTGCCCTGATGAAGACATGCGTAAAAAAATTGCATTAGAGACTGTGGAAATATTTTCTCCATTAGCAAATCGTCTTGGCGTTTGGCAGATTAAATGGGAGTTAGAAGATTTATCTTTTAAATATTTACACCGAGACCAATATAAAAAAATAGCTAAGCTTTTAGATGAAACACGAGAAGAAAGACTTGAATATATTGAGCGAATAAAGGAATTTTTAAGTTCGCAGATGGAGCAAGGTGGTATAACTGATTATCAAGTAACAGGAAGGGCTAAGCATATATACTCGATTTGGCGGAAAATGAAGAAGAAAAGTTATGATTTTGATGATTTATATGATATTCGAGCCTTAAGAGTATTAGTTCCAGAAGTAAGGGATTGCTATGTTGTTCTTGGAATTGTGCATACAAAATATACACCTATTCCAGGTGAATTTGACGATTACATATCAAATCCTAAATCAAACAATTATCAAAGTTTACATACATGTGTGATAGGTCCAGAAGACAAGGTTGTTGAAATTCAGATAAGAACCTTTGCTATGCATGATCATGCTGAATATGGGATCGCTGCGCATTGGCGTTATAAAGAATTTGGAGAAAAGGCACATAATAGCAGTTCAATTTTTGCTGAAAAAGTTGCATGGTTACGCCAGCTATTAGATTGGCGTGAGGAATTAGCTGATCGTAAAGATATTGCAGATATTTTCAAGAATGAGATATTTAGTGATACCATCTATGTTATGACACCAAATGGCAAGGTTATTTCATTACCACATGGAGCAACTCCAATTGATTTTGCCTATGCAGTTCATAGTGATGTTGGAAACAAATGTAGAGGAGCTAAGATTAATGGGCATATAGTGCCTTTATCTACGCCATTAAAAAACGGGCAACGTATCGAAATATTGACAATTAAAGAAGGTGGGCCCAGCATTAATTGGCTACATGAAGGTTGGGTAAAAAGTACTAAGGCAATAAGCCATATTAGGCGTTATATACGTAATTTGAATAATGAAGAATTTTATCAAGCTGGGCATGAAATGTTTGAACGTGAGATCTCAAAGATTCATGCTAATGTACGGCCATCTGCACATGATATAGTGTCTAAGATGAATTATGAGAATGAAAAGGTGCTATGTATAGATTTAGGTAAAGGTGAAGTAGCTCCACATCAAATTAGAGATGCCATTAATAAGCTTATTTATAAAGATACGTCATTAAAGAAGCAAGAAATAAATTATGCTAATTTTTCAGAACAGATATCAAAAACCAAACAAACAAAAATATTTTCTGGTATATTGGTTGATGGTGTTACAGGAATTGTTACAAATATTGCTAAATGTTGTAAACCAATTCCGGGTGATGATATTATCGGGTTTATTACCCAAGGTAAGGGTATTGCAGTTCACCGTGCCAGTTGCTCTAGTTTAAAGCGTCAAGCCAAATCAGCTCCTAATAAAGTTATTAAAGTAGAATGGAGTGGGCATGATATAATAAATACAACATTTAATGTGGATATAGAAATTGTTGCCCATGATAGGTCTGGCTTATTACGTGATATTACTGATTTTTTCTCTATCGAGAAACTTCAGATAACAGCATTACGCACAATTTGTAAACATAATAAGACGATAATGTTATTTACCATACAAATAAAAACAATCGAATTTCACTTTGAATGGCTAATAAATAAATTGTTTGGTATAGCAGGTGTAACCGATGTTTATCGTAAATGATCTTTATAAGATCTTAGGAAATTAATCATGCACGTTATCTTACAGGTTTTTATTTCGCATATATTTATAAAACCAATTACTAGCTAGTTGAGCCACCTGTTCTAGCGTACCATGTTCATCAAATAAATGGGTAGCGCTTGGAACGATTTCCATTTGTTTAATACAAAGCAATTTTTCAAAGGCCATTTTATTAAGCTTAATAACTTCAAAATCTTTTCCACCTAAAATTAATAAGGTTGGTGCAGTAACCTGTTGTAATATATTCTGAGCTAAATCTGGTCTACCTCCACGAGATACCACTGCTGCAATAATAATAGGTAGTTTGGCTGCAGCTATTAATGATGCTGCAGCACCAGTACTTGCACCAAACAATCCAATTGGTAAAGTTTGAATTTCATTTAATTTCCTTATTTCAATCACAATTTGAGTTAAACGGCTTACAATTAAACCTATATCAAAACGTTTATACCAATCAGTATCTTCGTTTTCTGTCAATAAGTCCATTAGTAAAGTTGCAAACCCTCTTTTATGTAATTCAGTTGCAACATAGTTATTACGAGGTGAAAATCTACTACTACCGCTTCCATGAGCAAATATGATTAGACCATGTGTTCCATCTGGTAAGGTTAAGTTACCTTCTAAAGTAAAATTATCAATAGTAAAGTTAACCACTCTATTTTTGAGTGTATCCATAATATTATACTCTTATAATTAACACCTGAATCCTCACTTTATTAAATGAAATAAATTGATACCTATATATCAATATAAAAGACAATATAAAAATGATGGTTAAGGTAATTGATATTCAAAATTATGAAATAAATCTTATATAAGATACTATAAATATTATATGGATATTAATAATCTCCTCAACGAAAATTATTATACTTAAAATTTATTAAATAAAAAAGTTCTTCGCCTCAAAAGTTGAATATGCTATCATAAACCTAAAAAAAGCAGTTGACCTTCTATCATCGGCCTCAGAGCGTCGATAAAAAACTTTTATTTTGATTAGCAATATAATTTTCTATAAAGTTAAGCAATATAGATTGGTGGCTGTAACTGTTTACCACCCAGAT
>JBKDHQ010000042.1:0-2092 GCA_046336365.1 Neisseriaceae bacterium | reverse complement strand
ATACAATATCTTTGAGTTGGCTTGCTTGCATATTGGCTCCTACAGTGAGTTAAAAGGTTTTGTCACCGTAAGTATAAGCCAACTCTATGTTTTAATGTTAAATTTTTAATGATCTAATTATATTTTGTCAGGTAGTAAGATTATTACCGTTACTCAAGATAAATTAGATGGGGTTGTAAATAGATTGAATCAGTTTATGAATTTAATAATATAATAATATAATTTGATTGTTGCTATATGTATTAACTAAATATCTATAAGTAATTGTCGCAATATATTTTTTATTAAGTATACCTGAATCCTCACTTTTTTATTAAATTAAATAAATTTATACCCATTTATTAATATAAAATTCAATATAAGGAAGTGAGTATTCGGGTTAAGTATAGTTAATCTTTCTTATCTAAATAATTAAAAATGAGCTTTGTCGTATCAAATCCTCTATTTTTAGCAAGTAAAACTGCGCCTTCTTGAAGATTTAAGCTTATTTTTTCTGTTCGAGCTAATATCCATAAATATTCACGGTCAGGACTACCTACTACAGCAATTTCGCTATAGTCGGTGTTGAGTATCCAATAGTCACCATAACCAAATGGTAACCACCTTAACCATTTAGGTAAAAATGTTACTTTTAGTTTGCCAATATTACTTGATTCAACAAAGGTGGCAACACCAGTTGCTGTATCAATCTGATTATCTTCAGTATTACACTGATTTACTATGATAATTTTATTATTGTTATCTGGGTCAACTGAATAATTAGCAGTAATTGGCGCGATGCATTTATTTTCAAATCGATTTGGAAGTCTTGCAACTTCATACCACTTACCTAAATATTTGCTAATATTGAAATCATTGATTGGTTGAATGTCACTTGCATAACTAATTCCAGTATTCATTATTATAGCTAGACAAGATATAGTAAGTTTCTTCATGTTTTTAACCTTTAGTTGATTTCGCTGTTATTCATATATAATTGAAGCCTTAACATCGATTATATTTGGTTGATTTTTCATTTACTATTAACAAAGTTAGAGAGGTTGGAGAATAATTTATCCGTTGATTCTTGAGAATTACTTGTAAATTCTCCCATCCAGTCACTAACCTTTATAAACGAATTAATAAAACTTTCTTTGTCTTTGTTAACTAGCATATTTTTTAATGTTTCAAGATAATTGATATATTGCGTAATTAGTTCAATTCTTGAATCATCTGACATAATTATATCAGCATAAAGCTTTGGATCTTGGTCAAAAATTCTTCCCATGAGTGCTAGCTTAGTTTGATAAATAGGGCTAGATATTTCCAAGATTTCGTTTGGCCTTATATTATGCTGTTTTAAAAAATTCCCTAATGCAAATGTAGAGAAATGTTCAATGCCTTGTATAAAGCTCATAATTTGATCATGTTTTGCTGGTGGCATTGCAATCAATTTAAAGCCAATTGATTGCAGACTTTCGAATATCCATGAACAGTTTCCTAAATCTCTTCCACCGCAATTAATAATAATTTGATTATGGGGATCATCAATTTTATGGCCAAACATTGGATGTAGTCCAACTACACTACCACTATGGTGTCTCAACATTTCGTTAATGGGCTTTGTTTTTATACTAGTGAAATCAGCCAGAATGCATTTTTTTGTGATAAACTTTGCTGCTAGTTGTATTACTTCTTCAGTTAAATTTATTGGTACTGATATCACAACCAAATCAGCATTATTCAATAACAAATCAGCATTACTCCAATCATCCTTATCTAAAATCCATACATCAAATTCTTTCCATAACTTTGAAAATAACTGCCCCATCCCACCATTACCACCTATAATGGTAATCTTTTTTGAAATTGCATTATTCATAATTCAACTATTCATTTCTAATTATTAGGTAATTATTCTATCAAAGTTGATTAAATACCATTAGACATTTATTGCCAAGTTAACAATGTTTAAACCTATATTCCCAATTTTTTAGGCACGAGGATATTATAAATTTGTGATATCTGTTTTTGTTCTTTAGTTAATTCTGCTGGTATGACTTGATTTTCAAAGACTTTACATTTTAATCCTCGTAATATCATTAATATTTTT
>JBKDHQ010000041.1:0-507 GCA_046336365.1 Neisseriaceae bacterium | reverse complement strand
ATAGAGCAAAATTTAGGTAAAGAATATTTAGTTTATTGTAAACTAGATGAAAATTCAGTAACTGTAAAGACAGCTGCTTGATTATGTGAATATTTCTATGAAATGGTTAAATTTGGTCTTGACAACAGGGCTCACTATATATACTAATATTTGTTAAAATCTAAGTTATATTATTAATTATAGGTGATATTAAATGAAAGCACAAGTTATTAATTCTTTCGGTGATCCATCTGTTTTCACTTTGGCTGATATGCCCATACCTGAAGTAATACCTGGACATGTATTAATAAAAGTTCATGCAACTAGTGTAAATCCTATTGACTATAAGGTCCGCAGTGGTGCTGTTGCAGCTATTGCACCTGAATTTCCAGCAATATTACATGGTGATGTTGCAGGTACTGTTGAAGCAATTGGTGATAGTGTTGTAAATTTTAAAAAAGGTGATGAAATATACGGATGTGCAGGAGGGTTCCGTGGCCTAGGAGGCGCGTTAGCTGAGTATATGCT
>JBKDHQ010000040.1:0-670 GCA_046336365.1 Neisseriaceae bacterium | reverse complement strand
GGAGATTATCCGAATCTATCATTTGATCTAGGGCATAATTTAAAAACGACATCTCAACCTCTGCAAAAACACAATATATTCATATATATCAATATTTTATTATACCACATATTCGCTCTTAATGTGCAGAGGTTTCATTCTGCAAGTTGATAAAGCTTCCTTGAAATGAAGTCATCCTGCTTTTGCATATATTCATCAATAGGATTCCAGATTGCCAAAAATTTTTCATATTCATCTTTTGGTACTTCAAATGGATGAATTAAAGTTATAGTATTCATAATAATTTTCCTTTACAAATTAAACTGTAGCTACAGAACCACCATCAACACGTAGATTAGCTCCTGTGATAAAAGATGCTTGCTCAGATGCAAGAAATACTGCTGCTGATGCAACTTCTTCGGGACGACCTGCACGTTTATTTTCAATATTAGGTCTATTTTGTTGAAGAAATTCTTTTATTAGAGTATCTGAACTAACATTTTTTTCTTTCGCCTGTCTATCAATAATTTCTTCAATTTGTGAAGTCATAATAAATTGTGTAATAATGTCGTATATGACCACTGTATTATAATTCAAGGTGACCATTAAATTAAGTATATAAGTGACCATATAATTAATAAGTTAAAGTGACCACACGACATCTAGTCAGTTAATTCAGTTGTAACATGAA
>JBKDHQ010000039.1:0-5238 GCA_046336365.1 Neisseriaceae bacterium | reverse complement strand
AAAATAAT
Source organism: Neisseriaceae bacterium (assembly GCA_046336365.1). Lineage (GTDB taxonomy): Bacteria > Pseudomonadota > Gammaproteobacteria > Burkholderiales > UBA11063 > Aquella. Next base: position 5,230 of record JBKDHQ010000039.1, on the reverse strand, counting down.
AGGGATTGGGCTAGTATACTTTATGAAAATTTACTTAAATTTAACAAAAAATCAGATTTTAAAAAATTTTAGCTTAGAAAATTTAGTATATTTTTGTAATTAGAAGATTATAACCTATATTGCAGAAGTTTCTGTTATTATTAATTGAAATTAAGAGAACAATTTTAAAATATTAGAAGCGGATTTCCGTGGGAAAATAATGGTGTGATAAATAAAAAAGGTTAGGTTTGTTCTTTTATAGTTATAACTTCATTTAAAATTTTAGCAATTTGTATATTAGAGTTTTGATTAAGAGGTGTATTATTAAAATAATCATTTACATTATTATAAAATATTGGATCTTGCTCTAATTGATCATATGAGGTTGATTTTAACATTTGTTTTAATTCCAATGTATTCTTAGGCAATTTATCCATATTTTTTATTAATGTAATGATTAAGTCTTCCATAATACAGGTGGGATAAACAAAACTATTTTGGTAAAACATCAAAATTTTATCTAATAAGTCAACTGGACTTACCCCATATCTCAATTGTAGGACACATTTTGTTGTGTCATCATTATCAATTTCAGTTATTAGTAATATTTTATTTTTAATAATTTCTCTATTAAAGGCAGATGGTATACTAATTTTACCAACGTTCAATAATAATAAATGGATTAGTCCTTTAATTTTCAACCTATAATTAGCTTCTTTCAGCTTTGTTAAAGACATATAAGTAAAATCGTTTATTGCAACTACTTCACCATGATCATTAGCAAATAAGTATTCCTCTATTTTAATATTATACTTTTCACTGTAAAATTCTAACAAGATTTCAATATTGCCACTTATCCGTTTATATTTTATATAATCATTATATATCTGTTCAAATTGATATTTTCCAATATGTTCATATGCAAGTAGTCCTTTATTGTTTAAATAATTATATACAATGTTTTTGTCTTTAATATTTATCACTTTATTTTTATATAACCGTTCTAGCTCACTATAAATTTGCTTTCTTAAATTTTTACCTATAGGAAAAATTGTTTCATCATCGCTCAACTCATTATCAATTTTATAACTATTTATTTCAAGTTGATTTAATAAATTAAAATTTGAGTAATAAAAGATATTAGTTAACTTACTAATGCTTATTTTATTGATCTTATTATTTAAGATATTATTTTTTGGATTATCTAGAACTTGATCCATTACCTTATTCATATTCTCTAAACCACATAAGGTAGAATTTTGCTTAAAATTCCAATGCAAATTATTAATTTTATCTGAAGTGCTAATAGTATGCCAGAAGCTGGAATAAGTCTTAGCTGTATGATTAAATGGATGCAGTGGATGTACTTTGATAATATGATCTTTTACATAATTTTCATTGGCAATGGTATTTTGTAAAACATTTATAAATAAATTTAATGTAACTGAAGGGTTAATTTCTGAATTATCGCTATCATCACGACCAATATAACTAAAATACAAAAAATTCTTTGCATCTAAAACTATCTCTAGAAATAACTGTTTATCCTCTATACTAGAATTTCTATCAGCAAATACTGCATTTTCATGAAGAATACTTAGTTTATTCCTATTATGAATACGAGGAAAATTTCCATAATTCATGCCCATAACATATATTACTTTATATGGAATATTTTTTGCTAATTTCATTGATGCAAAAGTTAAATTACCAGTTTCAAAAAATAATTCACCAGATTTTTTAAAATGGTCTTCAATAATCTCAAGAATAATAGGTAAGTTGATATGTTTTTTTAAAGTTAATTGATTAAATTTTGCTATTATTACGTCCAATACTAATTGATCTTTTTCATTTAATATAAAACAATTTTTAAATTCATTAAAAAACTTTGCTATACTTGAAACATCAAGCATAGTATATTTATATTCGTCTATATAAAATAGCTTACGCATATTAGATAAAAAATCAATAAACTTTATTAATTTATTATATAATTTAATTTGTCCATATTCAATATTATCATAAGCATAGATATTTACAAACTTACTAGCTTCTTTCTTAGTTTCATAAAATAACAGTTCTTCTGGTACACAAGCGCCAAATGCGAGATTATTCAACAATTGTTTAAAAGTAAAAACATCAAATTCCTTATACCCATAATTTTTATAATCATCTGCATCAATCCCAAAATGAATATTATTTTCTTTAAACCATACTTTTAATAATTCTATATCTTGACTTTCCAACTCTAAAAATTCCATGATTTTATTCTGATTCAACAGGCTAAATATACCACTAATCTTTAGAGAATATTCCAATTTTAAAATGCTTAAAATGCTGTTGACTAATTGTTTATCAATACTTGTTCCTAATCCACAGATATGGTATGGAATTTTTAGTTGTTTATTTTTATAATTTACATACTCATTAGCAAAAACTGCTTGTATGTATAGTTCATACTGATTAATATCTGGTGCTAAAACTAATATATCACTAAATGAAACTTCTTTATCATCATTCAATATTTCACAAATAGAATTAAATAATACCTGCACTTCTCGCATTTGATTATGACAAATATTTATTTTAATTGTATTATCATAACTATCTGGCATTACTATTGGATCTACATAAATTGTATTATTAGTTAATCTCCTACTTTTATCAATACGATGATTAATTTTTCTAATATCATCTTGAACTATCTCTAATAAAGTTGTAGGAATTCTATTAATATCAAAGTCCAGATCATAAAAATCAATATCATTAGCAATTATGAGCTCGTTAAACTCACGTGATTGTAAAGCTAAGTTTGCTAAGAGTGGGTTACCTTCACTTAAATGTAAATCATTAACCGAAATCTCAGGTTCTTTAAGTATCTTACGCTTAAGTTTTTCTCTAGTTCTACTATCCAATAAATCATGATAGTATTCAAGAGTTATTACTGGCATATACCATTTAACATTATAAAAGTTAGCAACCTTCTTTATTATATCAAGCTGAGCGGGAAAAATTGAAGTAAGGCCAAATATGTATATGTTACCCTGTAAACTTAATTTAGTTTGTGAATTAAAAAATGAGTATATATCAAGAAAAGTTTTTTTTCCTTTACCTAAAACTTCATTCCATATTAATTGTTGATAAAGCGGAATTTTTGCTGTAAAGTTATCATCAAATAATAACTCCCTGGCACGTAAATAAATATAATCTACAATAATTGCTTCTAACATGACCGCCAATTGAAATGCTCTAAAGCTATCTATTTCCAAATTTTCAGTAAGTAAATATGCTCTAATTGGAAAAAATGCTTCGTCATTTAGATTACATTCATGTAAGAAATCGTAGATAATATATTTTATGGAAAATAACTCCAAAAGCTTTACCTTAAAGTTTTGCGATAAATATTGTGTCGAAATAGAGGATAAATTGAAACGTGTAAAGTTATCTATAGATTTACTCTCATTTGTAAATGTTAGAGATGATACGGAGACTTGTTCTAAATGCTGATAACAATCGTCAATAAATTGGTTTACTTCTTTAAAATTAATATTAGCTGCTATGCCAGTTTTTAAAGCAATCCTATCATTTAGCCAATGGGCAAATGACTGGCTTGGTACTATAACTGTTATAGGCTTAAAAATATCTACCTCATTAGCTTTTAAGTCCGCAATAAAAAGTTCTAATAACTTTTCCTTATCACATCCACGAATTATCATATATTTTTCTATAAACCTTAAGATTTAGTTATAATCTCACCATCAATGTGTTTAGCAGCATGAAGTATTATACTTCTTGGCTTCATAAAATTTCGCGGAAGTTTATTAATAATATTGCCATTTATAATAAATTGCCGTAATGACACAAAATCAAAAGAATCAAGACCAAATTTGCGACGGATAGATCCTTCTAAAATATTTAACACTTTATTTGGTGAAATGTCTAGAAATATAGAGATCTCCTCTAAAGTAAATTTAGCTGCAACTAAAAATACTATAGCATATTCCCTATCAGATAAGGCTATACCTATACGTACAGAAGAAGTATTATTTTCTGTATCTAACAACTTAGCCTTATTCCTTTTTAAATATGCCATAAATTTATTAATTCCTTTATCTACAATATCAAAATTGTTTGCAATTACACGAGAAGCGACTACCTCACCATTAGGCATAAAAATAGGAAAATGGTGTACCATATGAGAAACAATACCGTTAGCATTATAACCAAAATTGATATATTCTAAACTAGAACGCTCGGTAATCACGCGTTGTCTTATCATTTCAAGGTTACTATAGAAGTCTGGGTCACATTGTGGCATTTGAGCTGCAAAGTCTGTTATAGTTTTACCCTTCATCTCTTGCCAATTATTATAACCTAACATTCTAGCAAATGGTTCAGTACAAAGAAATACTTTACCATCAATATCATATATCACTGAGTATATATTTTTTTTAATACTACCCATAAAATATGGAGTAACCACATTTTCTAAAAAAGACTTTTGAGTATCATTCATGTTAATTCCTTAAAATAAAGGCATCTTTTTACTGGAATCATTCATTACATACATTGAAGAATATTACCATTTAAATAAGATTTTGAATGATAAATAATATATTCTCATACTCAAACAGATCAATAATCGCAAGATAAAGGTAAGCAATAAATTTTTATTGCCATGATTAAAGATACTAGCAAAATTTTACTAACAACCAAAATGTTTAATGAATATGAAAATATTAAAACAGCTATGCTAAATTGATATAACGGCAATTAATTATTCAAGTATATACAAAAAAACATCTAACCTAATAAGAACAATTTAATAAATGCATAATAGTTCAACTTCTTTTCCTACAGATAAAAATTCAAAACATCCTTTGGTATTTTAACATAATATTATATAAAAGTCTATACTAACTAAAATGATGTATAAGTCATATACATATTGGAAATTATCCTAAGTATTAATTATATCATTTTGTACTAATTGCCTATGTCGTTGAAATGGTGTAATTTCATTATCAAAACGAGCATGTACCCGGTCAAAATTGTACCATCTCAAATACTTATCCAATTTTTTATTAAATAAATTAATGTCTCTAAATAATAAGCTCTCATATTTAATCATAAATTCATCCTGAATAGTTCGATTTACTCGTTCACATCTTGCATTTTGCTTTGGTGTGCTAGGGTAAGTACGGTAGTGAGTAATATTGTTTTGCTTAACATATTTAGCAAAATCTTTTTG
>JBKDHQ010000038.1:0-22741 GCA_046336365.1 Neisseriaceae bacterium | reverse complement strand
GTATTTGAGATGGTACAATTTTGACCGAGTACATGCTCGTTTTGATAATAAAATTACACCATTTCAACGACATAGGCAATTAGTACAAAATGATATAATTAATACTTAGGATAATTTCCAATATGTATATGACTTATACACCACTATTTTTCATAAGTGAAATGAATAAATAAATGATATAATTGGGGCATTTAAAATCGTTTTTTTGCATAATTAAATCATGAAAATATTATTAAAAAGCAATTATATCAAAAGCTTAGTATTAAGTTATGGCAGCATCTTTACATCTGCACTAATTGGATTTATTACAGTTCCTTTTGCGCTTAATTATTTTGGTAAATCTTTATATGGCTTATTTGCAATTACTTTAGATACAATGGCTTACCTGGCTTTATTTAATTTCGGTATTCCTTGTGTTAGCGCGATAATTTTTGTTCAATTAGATAGCCAGAAATCGCAAGTTTTATTGATTAAAAAATCCATAATATTATTAGTTGGTATAAGTCTATTATTAAATTTACTACTTATCTTTATATATCTGCTATTGCCAAACTGGATCAACTTTATTGCTCATATAAATGATGATGTAAAATTTATTGCAAAACAGTTTATTATGCTTACTATTACTTTTTTTACCATTAGATTACCGTTTAGCTTATTTAATCAACTATTAATTTTTCTAAACAAAATGTATCTGGCAAAGACAGTTGACATCATATCTACCATATTAACATTTATATGCTTGCTTATAGTAATATACTTTAAACTCAACATAGTTGATTATGCAATTATAAATGGAATATTCTCCTTTATTCCTGTATTATTATGTGCACAATTATTTTATAAAACGTGGAAAACTCAACAAAACGATACCATTATTAATACAAATAATATAAATACCAAATTAATACATTATTCAGAGTTAACCAAGAGTGGGCTTTACTATTTTTTTAATAACATTGCTTCTTTAATATTGTGGAACACTGGGAGCATATTGATTGGGCATTACTTAGGGTTACTTAAAGTTGCTGAGTACGCCATCTTATTGAAATTTTTTAATATCCTTTTTATGACTGTTACACAACTAGTAAATATAATTAGCCCATTATATCCTAAGTTTACAAAAGAACAAAAATACAGCAAATTGAGTGCTATATACGAAAGTACCACTCAAATAATGCTCTTACTTGGTGGATTATTATTTATTTTGATATTTGGAGCATTTAAAGAATTTGTAACTCTGTGGACACATAATAAACATATCTTTGCAGGTCATTTATCTTGTTATTTTTTTGCCTTATATTGCTACTTTATTAGTTACACGATTATACCATATTCGGCAATAATAGCAATGAACGCTTCAAAACATATGTATAAAGTAGTTTTATGCGAGGCAATAACCTGTTTAGTTTTATCCATCTTATTAGTTAATTACATGGGTATTGCTGGTATAATATTATCCCAATTAGTTAGCCATTTAATAATTGAATTACCTATAATACCCAAAAAATTCAATAAGCTTATACCAGAAATTTCATATAATAATTATTTCAAATTTTTATTAAAACATGCCACATTCACTATATTACCAATTAGCATAATGTTATATTACTTAAATCATCTTGAATTAAATATGTTAAAAGTTGTGCTTTTTATTTTAACTATTCTATTTTATTTGGTAGTAAGTTATTTAACTACCGGCAAAACAAGAATTCAACAAATGTATGCGCTATTAAAAAACCAATTTGCAAAGAGTTAATAATCATGTTCAAACTCGGACATTTCTTATGATTTGTTTAAACTTCTTAATAATATTTACTGTAGATTTAGGCAACAAAAAAATCGGAAGAATTTTATAAAAATAACTAGGGCAAAACCAAAATTTCCTAGTAACTTCGAAGAAAAAAGGAAGTAAACTAATATTAATATTCATCCTCATATTTTGCAAATTAGCAAATATTATATAGCGACATACAATATTAGCATGCCTAAAATAAACCCAAGAAAACTTTCCAAAAATATCTGCAGTTACAGTCAGAAAAGCGTAATCTATTCTCAATCTTTTAATATATGCATCAGCACTTCTATCTCCTAAAGCAGAATCATTATCATTTCTTCTACCAACCATTAAATCGGGTAAATAAACCCACTTATGGTAATCTTTCATAATCCTTGATATTATGAATAAGTGAATATATTGATTATAATATCGTGTTAAATCATATTTATTAACAATATCTTCCCAACAATCCCTTCTTAAAATTTGACAAGAAATAAACCCAATAAAATATCCTAATTTAATATATATATTTTCAGGAGAATTACTACTAAATTTCTTCTTTAAAAAATAAATATTACTTTGTTTAGAGGTGAAATCAAATGAATATGGTTGACAGCCTACTATCATTCCATTAATATTACCATTCTTATCATTTGTTAAATAATTTACAACTTTAAAAATTGCACCTGATTCAAATCTATCATCATCACCAAATAACCAACAATATTCACCTGAGGCCAATGATACACTTTTTAATAAATTATAATCGAAACCTACATTGCTTTCATTACTAGAATACTTAATCTTCAAATTACTATATTGATTTTGTATATTTCTTACAATACTTGCTGTATCATCTGTAGAACAATTGTCACTTATACAGACTTCAACCTTATCCCACAAATTATCATTTTCTAATTGTATAATAATATTATTTAGTAAATATAAAAGATAGTTATACCTATTATAAGTAGGTACACATATAGATAAAATATAGTTTGATTTTACTTGAGGTATCATATAATTCCATCAGTTCTTAAAATAAGTAGCTGTATCTAAAATTACTTGCTCTAAATCTCTATTAATTGTTAAACCCAATGATTTAATTTTATCAATATTTGGAACATAATACATTATATTGTTATCTTCAATATTTGGACAACTAATTTTTATATCGCTATTTAGGACTTCTCTAACCTTAAAAGCTAGGTCTGGAATTGAAATAGCTTCATCGGAGCCTATATTATATGTTTCATATAGTAACTCTCGATTTTCTGAATGTAAGAGTAAAAAAAACGTCCACTCCACTAATTCATCTACAGACAAATATGACCTATATATATTTTTACTGGCATTTACGATTATGTCTTGGTTCTTCAATGCTTTAGTTATAAAATCACCAATAACAAAGTGTACGGGGTCTAAATATTTACCTGCAAATGCAAAGCATCTTAGTGTAGTGACTTTTAATTTGTTTCTTAATGCAAATAAATACGCTAGATGTTCTGCAAATAATTTTGATAATCCATAGGTACTACCCTCCGAGTCAATGCTAAACGAAGGATTTGAATTTTCAGCTATATTATCTAGTGTATCAAATTTTCCATAAACAGCACCAGAACTAAAATTTATAAAAGACTTTGCTTCAGAATTAAGAGCAAACTCAAGAACTTTTGTTGTACCTTGTACAATATTTTCAGCTAATTTTAAATGTTCTGTTTTTTCTACTACACTTGTAGCTGCATGGATTATATAATCATATTTAATTTTATTGTAGCTTAAACTAGAAATATCTGATTCAATATAATCTAAACACTTAAATAAAGTATATTTAGGAAAATTTCTCTTAAATTTTTCTATATTTCTAGTAACTAAAGTTAAACGATTTAATTTAATATCGTTTTTAAGTAAAAATTCCAAAATATTTTTACCAATAAAACCAGTGCCACCAGTCAAAAAAATACTCTTACCATCTAGCTTATCATGTAAATTCATCATACCTAAATTTTTGTTTTAAAATATTCGACTAGATATTTTGCAGACAACCCATGTAAATCTCTCATGTAGTCTTGATCTCCAATTACCTTACTTATAAAATCATTCACTGCAAATATTTTGGATTGTTTGAATTTAATATTATTTAACATACATTTTGCAAAAAATTGTTCACCTAATCCACCACTAATAGTATTTTCTTCCAGGAATGCTACTATATTTTTATTATTTAATTTTTTCAACACAACATCATCAATATGCTTAATTGAGGTAAGAACAATGATACCAATATCAATACCTATATTTGATAATATAGATTTTACTTTAATTGCCTCATTCAATATGGTGCCGTAAGTTATTATAAAATTACTGCTATTCAGATTCCCAATAATTTCAGTGAAAGTAGACAATTTCTGTACATTAACTGACGTATCTAAATTCTGAACAATACTTTTTTCTAATCTTAAATAAGACACTTTCCCTTCTTTAGCCCACTTATCCATAGCATTACTTATACCATCACAATTATAAGGAGCATAAATTTCAATATAGGGTAAAGATTTCATTATTGATACATCTTCAACTGCATGGTGAGTATAGCCCAATTGACCATAGCAAAAACCTCCACCACCATTGACAATTAAAGCTTTGGTATCGTGATAAATTAAATAATTCCTAATTTGTTCAAGAACTCTTAAAGTAGTAAAATTTGCAATTGAGTATATAATAATTTTCTTCCCAGCCAATCCCAGACCACAGGCAAGTCCTATCATATTTTGTTCAGCAATTCCAACATTATAAAATCGATTTTTATATTGCTCTTCGATTATTTCAAAACTACCAAAACCAAGATCACCAGTTAAGAATATAATATTTTCATCTTGCTGCATCAGCTCTAATACTTTGGTTACAAATTCTTTACGCATCATCTAATCCTAATTCATTTAGAGCGATTTGGTAATGGTCATCATTGACATTTTTATAATGCCAGAGATTATTATTTTCCATAAATTTGACCCCTTTACCTTTTGTTGTGTTTGCAACAATACATTTTGGCTTCTCTGTCTTAAAATCTAAGGCTTGCTTTAATTGATTAAAATTATGGCCATCAGACTCAATTACTTCCCATCCAAAACTTGCAAATTTTCCTCCGATATCATCTAAGTCCATAATTTCTTTATCAGTACCACATCCTTGCAGGCCATTTCTATCCACAATTACAACAATATTCTTTAACTTATGATGACTAGCAAATAAAACTGATTCCCAAATACTACCTTCTTCACACTCCCCATCACCAACAATAACATAAATTTTCTCAGTGATTCCATTGATTTTATTGGCTAAAGCTACACCATTTGCAACTGCAATTCCTCCGCCCAAAGATCCTGTAGATAGTGATACTCCTGGAACATTTTTATGTGATATATGCCCCCCTAGATAAGAACCATTTGTGTAATAAGTTTGGAACATATCTTCATTAATGACATCTATCGCTCTTAGAGTAGAATATACTGCTATACCTGCATGACCCTTGCTTAAAAAAAATTGTGGGTTTTCTGGATTAACATATTTTGCACCATATAGTATTGTTAAAATATCGACTATGGACATTGCACTTGCTATATGAGATGCTTTAGATTTTAATATAGCACGGAGTATATTATGTCTTATCTCTTTAGATAATTTTTCCAAATCAGGATAATTTATATTCATAATCAAAATCCGACACCACAGAATTCTTCGATTGTTGATGCAGTATAAGCCAACATTTCTTTGCTAAGCCCCGGATAAATTCCAATCCAAAATGTGTTGTTCATGATAATGTCAGTATTTATAAGTTCACCTGATACCCTAAAGTTCCTTCCAATCATGTACGGTTGCTTAGTTAAGTTACCTGCAAAAAGAAGGCGGGTATCAACTTTATTTTGGTTTAAATAAGATATCAGTTCAGATCTGGTAAAACCTGCATTATCTCTTATTGTAATTGGAAAACCAAACCATGAAGGTTGAGAGTTAATTGTTGCTTCCGGTAGAATCAAAAGATCATTACAGCTTTGAAGTTTATTTTTTAAATAATTAAAATTTTCTTTTCGCTGGATAATAAAACCATCTAATCTTTCTAATTGCGCAAGGCCACAGGCAGCTTGCATATCAGTTATTTTTAAATTATAACCTAGATGAGAATAGGTATATTTATGATCATAGCCTTCTGGCAGCTCACCTAATTTCTGTCCAAACCTTTTTCCACAAGTATTATCACAGCCTGGTGCACAATAACAATCACGACCCCAATCACGAAAAGACTCGACAATCACTTTTAATTGATCATTATTCATACAAATAGCTCCACCTTCACCCATTGTAATATGATGAGCGGGGTAAAAACTAATTGTCATTAAGTCGCCAAAAGTGCCGACTAATTTATTGTCATACTTTGAACCTAATGCATCACAACAATCTTCAATCAACCATAAATTATATTTTTTTGCAATCTTACTAACTTCTTCGAGATTGTATGGGTTACCTAGAGTATGCGCAATAAAAATTGCTTTAGTTTTTTCAGTAATTGCTGTTTCAATTTTTGTAATATCAATATTATATGTAGGAATATCAACATCCACAAAAACCGGAATTGCTCCATTTTGAATAATTGGATTTACAGTAGTTGGAAACCCTGCAGCAACAGATATAACTTCATCTCCAGGTTTAATAGCTCTTTCACCTAATTTATGCGATGTAAGTGCAGTAAAAGCCAATAAATTTGCTGATGAACCTGAATTAGTAGTTAATACATGTTTCAATCCAAGGAATTTACCTAATTTTTCTTCAAATAGTGTATTAAATCTTCCGGTTGTGAGCCATCCATCCAAAACAGCGTCAGTCATATACATAAGTTCTAGATCACCTATAACTTTCCCTGATGGAGGAATTACGGTTTCACCTGCGATAAATTCTTTAGCTTTTAAGTTAGAATCTGCATACTCTTTAACTAACTGTTTGATTTTTTCTCTTAATTCATTATTACTCAAATTATTTCTCCAATAATTATTTATAATGGCATATAATAGATTTTTGACGGAGTTTAGATTCTAGTTTTTTATCAAATTTTTTGTGTTAAAAATTTGCTACTAAGCGTCAGCGGTTGTAGCAATTTTAACAAAAAATCGTTAATAAAAAAACGTTAAAAAATCTATCCTGAGGATAAAATTTATTATATGCCATTATGCATTATAACAATATTTTTTTGGACCTAGACAACAATCTATTCCTTCATATACTCTTGTATTTGCTTAATTGTTTCTTGGTACAAATCTTCTTTTTTTGCATATTTCTTATACCAATCTACAATATATTGCAAAGTTTGATCTAAATTAAAGCGAGGTTGCCAATTTAATAATAAACGTGCTTTACTGCAATCTAATTTTAAAAAATTAGCTTCGTGTGGGTGATTTGCTTGATCTAATACCCACTTTGCATTATTACCCCAAATTGCACATAACCTATTTACAATATCACCAACATTTTTCACATCTGTATCGTTTGGTCCAAAGTTCCAACCATTGGCAAATTCTGTTTTACCATTATATAAATGTTCTGCTAGGATTAGATAACCAGATAATGGCTCAAGCACATGTTGCCAAGGCCTAATTGCCTGTGGATTACGAATTTTTACAGTTGAATTATTTATAAAGGAGTTTATCATATCTGGAATTAATCGGTCAGGTGCCCAATCACCACCACCAACTACATTACCGGCTCTAGCACTAGCTAATAAAGTATTATGCGTATTGTTATATTCATTTATATTAAAATAACTTCTCTGGTAACAGCTAGTGACTAGTTCTGCACATCCCTTACTATTACTGTATGGATCATAGCCACCCATTGGCTCATTTTCTCTATATCCCCATACCCATTCTTTGTTGTCATAACATTTATCACTAGTTACATTAACAACAGCTTTAATTTTTCCATTATGGCGGATTGCTTCAAATACATTAACTAGACCTAGTACATTAGTCTGATAAGTTTCAATTGGATTTTCATAAGAATAGCGCACTAAAGGTTGTGCAGCTAAGTGTAATACTATTTCAGGATTAACCTGATCAAAAAAAGTGGATAATTTTGCATAATCACGAATATCGCCTTCACAATAAGTGATTTTCTGTTTAAGATTGAGAAGTTCAAAAATGCTTGGGTTGGTAGGTGCAGCTAATGAATAGCCATAAACATCAGCACCAAGTTCACATAACCAGGCTGATAGCCACCCCCCTTTAAAACCTGTACAACCTGTTATTAAGACTTTTTTATTTTTCCAAAGGTTTTTATTTATCATTTTTAGTCTTTATTTGAATCATAATGCTAAGATTCTATCTAAAATTTAGTTCCATAATTTCCATGGGGCTAGATTTTTTTGCCATAAATCTTCCAAATATATTTTATCTCGTAACGTATCCATTGGCTGCCAGAAACCTTCATGAGAATATGCTGCCAATTCGCTCTTTTGAGCTAAGGTTTCTAATGGCTTTTGTTCCCATACACAATCATCACCATCAATAAGTTCTAATACTTTTGGGGATAATATAAAAAATCCACCATTTATCTTAGCGCCGTCACCTTTTGGTTTTTCTTTAAAACTTGTTATCATATTATTATGAATATCTAAAGCACCAAAACGACCAGGAGGTGTTACCGCAGTTAATGTTGCAAGTTTTCCATTATCATGATGGAAATTAATTAGCTTAGTAAGATTAACATCTGATAATCCATCACCGTAGGTAAAGCAAAAAGTTTCTTCAGTATTTATATATTCAGCTACCCTCTTTAGCCTGCCAGCAGTCATAGAAAGATCGCCAGTATCGATTAAAGTAACTTTCCAAGGTTCAGCATATTTATTATGAACCTGCATTTGATTATTAGCCATATCAAAAGTAACATCAGACATATGTAAAAAGTAATTCGCAAAATATTCTTTTATGAGATAACCTTTATAGCCTAAACAGATGATAAAATCATTAATTCCGTAGTAAGAATATAGTTTCATTATGTGCCATAAAATAGGCTTACCACCAATTTCTACCATAGGTTTTGGTTTAACAATAGTCTCTTCTGATAATCTAGTACCCAATCCACCAGCTAATATTACACATTTCATACAAATATACCTTTAGTACTGTAGTGGTAGGCAGATTTTTTTTCCATCTCGTGCAGATAGGTAAATCGCAATTAATAACTCCAATGATTTTAAACCTTCACGACCATCAGTTTGAGCTTCTTCCTCACCTAATAATGTTTTTATAACATTATCGTAATATAGTGGATGACCAAAACCATAGACTGAAGTTGTGGCATAACTAGCATCTTTAACTGTATCATCCTCTGGTTTTTTGTCTGCAAACTCCCAGTGTACAATTTCATTTACTGCAACACCACCAATTTTAACTGTACCTTTTTCACCAATAATAGTGATTGAACCTTCTAAATTCTTTGGATAAGTAAGCATTGATACATTCATCGTTCCAATTGCGCCACTTCTCCATCTTATAGCTACCACTCCACTATCTTCGACCTCGATATCGCGGGCAAGTGTTGCTGTATAACTTTGCACAGATTCAACTGGGCCAATCAACCAATCAAGTAAATCAACGTAGTGAGAAGCTTGATTCATAAACGCACCGCCATCAAACTCCCATGTGCCGCGCCAGTTAGCCTGCTTATAATACTCGTCAGGACGTGTCCAAAATACATTACATTGTACATTAAAAATTCTACCAAATCTACCAGAATCAATTGCATTTTTTAATAATTGTATTGTTGCATTTTTTCTATTTTGCTTAACTACAAATAGTCTAACTCCAGCATGATCACAGGCCTTTATCATATCTAAGCCATCTATATATTTAGTAGCCATAGGTTTTTCAGTGACAATGTGATAACCATACTCTGCACAAGCTTGCGTTTGGATCGAATGTAAACCGCTTGGTGTAGCTAATATTACTACATCAAAACCACCTGCTTGTAACATATCAAAGAAATTGTGATAACCAGTTGCACCTATTTGTTTTACAGCATTTTCCAAGTTTTCATTATTAGTATCACAAACCGCAACAATTTCACATTTATTGCCATGCTCTTTAATTGCTCCAAAATGATTTGCTGATATACGACCACATCCAACCAAAGCAAATTTTATTTTTCTATCACTGATAACTTTGTGCTTTATTAACATTTCTCAACTTCACATGATAAATACGGAAAATATTCTAATATGTAATATCTTACATTACAGATTATAATACTAGCCTACGGATATCGGTTAATACTTTAGATAAATATGTTGTAAATTTTGCTGCTAATGCTCCATCAATAATACGATGGTCATAAGATAAGGACAATGGTAATACTAATTTTGGCTGAAATACTTTTCCATCCCAGATTGGTTTAATGCTTGACTTTGAGACTCCAAGTATAGCAACTTCTGGAGCATTAATAATTGGAGTAAATGCTGTACCACCGATTCCACCCAAACTTGATATTGTAAAAGTTCCGCCTTGCATATCATTTGGCTTAAGTTTACCTTCTCGCGCCAATCGTGCTAATTCAGAACTCTCCAAAGCAATATCGGCAATTCCTTTCTTATCAGCATCTTTTAATACGGGAACTACCAGTCCGCTAGGGGTATCTGCTGCAAAACCAATATTATAGTATTTCTTATAAATTAATTTTTCACCATCAATTGAAGAGTTTAATTCCGGAAACTGCTTTAATGCATAAACACACGCTTTAATTAGGAAAGCTAATGGTGTTATTTTAATCTCTGATTTTTTATATTCCTCGTTTAATTGCTTTCTAAAATTTTCTAATTCAGTGATATCTGCTTCATCAAACTGGGTGACATGAGGAATCATGACCCAATTACGAGCCAAATTACTACCAGATAGTTTTTTAATTCTTGATAAATCTTTAACTTCAATTTCACCAAATTTAGCAAAATCAACTTGAGGCCAAGGCAATATGTTTAATCCGACACCACTTCCGCTTAAAGAAGTTTTTCCAGTTAATATACCCTTAACATAATTTTTAACATCATCTTCTAAAATACGACCTTTAGTGCCGCTACCAGATACTTTAGATAAATCAACTCCTAATTCACGAGCTAATTTTCTGATTGAGGGGGATGCAAAAGCTTTTGCAAATCCAACTTCATCAAAAATAGCCACACTATCTAATGCTTGTTTTTTTGAAGAATCTGCATCTAAACTTGCTTGAGATTGTTGCACTGGTTCTACCACAGGGACAGGAGTCTTTGCCGACAATTCTTCTTTAAATACACTTTCTTTTTCAGAAGTAGTTGACGATGCATCTGCACTTTCTAGTTTAAGAATTAAATCACCTTCATTAACTTTAGAACCAACTTTTATTAAAACTTCCTTCACAACACCGGAAGCCTCTGACGGCACCTCCATAGTTGCCTTATCTGTTTCAAGCATTAAGATATTATCATCTTTATTAATTGTATCCCCAACATTAACATAAACTTCCGCTACATTTACATCTTTACTACCACCAATATCTGGTATATTCAAATCAATAAGTGACATACTTCTTATAACCTCGCAATTTAACTATCTGGTATGAGTAATTTCTTCTCTAATTCAATCCACAATATTATAAATAAGACTATTTATGCTAAAGCAACAGTATTTTCCATAAACTTTTTACGTAATTTATTTAGGTCAGAAACATTTTCAATAACTTCATTAAATAAACTTGATAAATTATTAAAAATTGTGCGAATAACCAATTTTTCTTGATCTTTACCAAACTTAATTTGTGTATCTAACCACTTTTCTAGCCAACTTGGATCAGGCAATTTACTTTGCACAGTATCATTTGGATAAAGTTCTTTATTTACATGTAAATTAGTTGGATGCAGAGGTTTACCAGAAATTCCACTACTTGCCATTAAAATGCCTATTTTAGCAAATGCAACTTTAGCTTTATCTCCAACTGTATTAATAGCCTTTCTCATGTATTTTAAATATGCGCTCCCATGACGTGCTTCGTCTTGAGATAATGTTTTATATATTTGCTTAATCACAGGCTCGGTATGCCATTGCGCAGCTTGTTTATACCATTGAGTTAAACGCATCTCACCACAAAAATGCAACATTAACGTCTCAAGTGCAGGCGCTGGATCAAATTCAAACCTAACTGCATGTAATTCATCTACAGTAGGCACATACTCTGGATTAAATCTGCGCAAATATTCCATAAGTACTAAAGCGTGTTTTTGTTCCTCATAGAACCAAACTGACATAAAAGCGCAAAAATCGGAATCATCACGGTTATCACGTAAAAACATTTCTGTTGCAGGTAGTGCTGCCCATTCAGTTATTGCATTCATTTTAATTGTTTTTACTTGCTCATCTGTTAACAAGTTAGGATCAAAATTTTCCCAGTTAATATCACGATCCATGTTCCAGCGAGCTTTTTCTAATTGAGAAAAAAGATCTGGATATAAAAATTCATTATGTTTTTTTTCAAGCATTTTTTAAACCTCCCAAGGATTTGCCTTTTTAATGTTTATATTATATTTTTTTATAGCACTCTCAATAACTTTACCATCTATAAGTCCTTGATCTAACAAGCCCTTTAATGTAGCTAATACAATATAATAGCTATTTACTTCAAAGAACTCTCGTAATGCCACCCTAAAATCTGATCTACCAAAACCGTCAGTTCCTAAAGTAATGTATTTACCAGGTACATATTCACGGATCTGATCTGCATAATTTCTAATATAATCTGTTGCTACAACTGTAACTTCTGCTTTTGTTTTCTCCAATTGGCTAGTTATAAAAGGTTTTTGTTGTTTTTTTGATGGATTTAACATATTTTGGCGTGAAACAACCATTCCATCACGACGTAATTTATTAAATGAAGGGGCAGAAAATACACTAACATATACTCCAAAATCATTAGCTAATAATTCAGAAGCTTTTATAACCTCACGAAATATTGTACCACTTCCCATTAAATTTACTTTTAATTTGCTAGCTTTCCCCCCCACTTCTTTAAATAAATAACATCCTTTAATTATATCATTTTCTACACCTTTTGGCATCTCCGGATGAGGATAATTTTCATTCATAACAGTTATGTAATAAAATTTATCTTTATTTTCAACATACATCTCTTGTAAACCATGCCTTATGATCGTTACTAATTCATATGCAAATGTAGGATCGTAACTTTCACAATTAGGTATTAATCCGGCCTGAACATGACTATGTCCATCCTCATGTTGTAAACCTTCGCCATTTAATGTAGTTCTACCCGAAGTTCCACCAATTAAAAACCCTCGTGCACGCATATCTCCAGCGGCCCACGCTAAATCACCTATTCTTTGAAATCCAAACATTGAATAATAAATATAAAATGGTATTACAACAACGCCATGATTAGCATAACTAGTTCCTGCAGCAATCCACGTTGACATTGCACCAGCTTCGTTAATACCTTCTTGAAATATTTGCCCTTTAACATCTTCCTTATAGAACATTAATTGGCCAGCATCCTCAGGTGTATATTTTTGCCCTACATGCGACCAAATACCAAGTTGCCGAAACATACCTTCCATGCCAAACGTTCTTGATTCATCTGGGACAATTGGCACTATAAACTTACCAATTCCTTTATCTTTGTATAATATATTTAGAATACGCACAAATGCCATTGTTGTTGACATTTCACGTTCTCCAGTATCCTTTAATAATGCATCAAATGCATTTAGGTCTGGAATATTCAATTTTGCTTTCAGTGGTTGACGAATTGGATAATAACCGCCTAATTTTTTACGTTGTTCATGCAAATATTTATATTCTGGACTGTCAGCTTCAGTTACTAAAAATGGCAATTCCTGCATTTGCTCATCAGTCAAATTAATATTAAATTTATCACAGATTTTTTTTAATGTTTCGGTAGATAATTTTTTCTGGTTATGAGCAACATTTTGTGACTCGCCCTCACCAGTCATACCATATCCTTTAATTGTTTTAGCTAAAATTACAACTGGTTTACCTTCAGAATTATTTACAGCTTCAATATATGCTGAATAAATTTTATCTACATCATGTCCGCCACGAGTCAAACGCCAAATATCATCATCTGTCATATCACTAACTAAATCTAATGTTTCAGGATATTTGCCAAAGAAATTTTCTCTAATATATTTTCCATCTTTTGCTCTATAAGTTTGATATTCGCCATCAACTGTTTCCATCATAAGCTGTTTCAATTTACCAGTAGTATCTTTAGCAAGCAGTCGATCCCAACCATGCCCCCAAATCACTTTTATTACTTTCCAACCTGCACCAGCAAACAACCCTTCCATTTCTTGAATTATTTTACCATTACCATTTACTGGACCATCTAACCTTTGTAAATTACAATTAATAACAAAGATCAAGTTATCCAATGCTTCTCTAGATGCAATATGAATATTCCCTAGTGTTTCTGGCTCAGAAGTTTCACCGTCACCTACAAAACACCAAACCTTACGGCTTTCTGTATTAGCTAGCTCACGATCCCCCATATATTTCATAAATCGCGCCTGGTAAATAGCCATTAATGGCCCAAGACCCATTGATACGGTTGGGAACTGCCAATAATCTGGCATCAACCATGGATGAGGGTATGAAGATAAGCCAGGTTTTGCTGACTCTTGACGAAAATTCATTAATCTTTCTTCAGATAATCTACCTTCAATAAAACTACGTGCATATATACCGGGGGAAGAATGTCCTTGAAAAAACACCATATCTCCATGGCTTTCACCATGCGGTGCATGCCAAAAATGGTTAAAACCTACTTCATATAAGCTTGAAGATGAAGCATAAGATGCAATATGCCCACCAATTTCGCTACTAACTTTATTTGCTTTTAATACCATTACAGCTGCATTCCAGCGAATCATCGCCTGCAATTTACTTTCAATTGCTTTATCTCCAGGGTATGATACTTCTTTTTCAACTGGTATTGTGTTTATATACTCGGTGACAGTAGAACCTAAAGCATCCTCACCAGTACGCTGTTTTAGTCGACTTGCAACTTTGCCTAATAAAAATTTTGCGGTTTCTTTTGAATCATAATCTATGACATTATCAATTGAATCTTGCCATTCTTTTACTTGTAATTGATCGATTGTATTGTTATGCATATACCACCCAAAAACATAAATTTGATTTATACCAGACTTCAAAATCAATGAGAGCAACACATAAATTGATGTGTACTTCAGAAACAAAACAAAAGTATAGTTATAGTTTAATAACTGGTATTATTTTATATAATATATGGCGTAAGTATACCATAAAAACTTTTGCGTCTTCCTATTATTTATGAAAGCATTGCACACAAAATCAAGCTGCTTAAATATATATTTATAGTATAATCATGGTATACTAAATTTATATCATTTTTATATCATTTCAAAAACAATTAAACTATGTTGTTCAATTCTTGTGTACTAATAATTGAACTTACTCCATCTATTAATTCTTGAAAGTGATATTACTTACATAGAAATAAAAGGAAACAATAAAAAATGGCAAGTAGACTTTTAGCAATAAAAAATTTTGGGCAAAAGATATGGTTAGACTACCTTTCACGTGAACTAATCAATTCTAATGGTCTGCAAAAACTTATAAATGATGATGGGATTGCTGGCATCACGTCTAATCCAACCATATTTCATAAAGCAATTAGTAGTGATAAAAGTTATCAACACGATTTAGAAAAATTAAAATCTTCAAATTTAAATGCAGAAGAAAGGTATGAGGCATTAGTACTACCTGATATAAAAATGGCCTGTGATATTATGCTTCCACTTTATAATGAATCAAACTATGAGGATGGATATATAAGTTTTGAGGTATCTCCTCATCTTGCCAATGATGCAGCTGAGACAATAAAACAAGCAAAGCGTCTGTGGCAAGAGATAAATCGCCCAAATCTTATGATAAAAGTTCCCGCAACTGAAGCAGGTATGATTGCTCTTACTGAATTAATCTATAGTGGGATTAATATAAATATTACATTATTATTTTCATTAGATCAAGTTGTAGAAACATGGAAAGCATATATTAGTGGACTACAGAAACGTCATAAAGAAAAATTACCTCTTAATAAAATAAAATCTGTAGCAAGCTTCTTTTTATCACGAGTTGACTCCATCATTGATCCACAACTACCTGAAAATTTGCAAGGAAAAACTGCGATTAATTTAGCTAAAACTGCCTATTTGATATATCAAGAAGTATTTTCAAGTAGTATATTTCTTCCTCTCAAAAATGCTGGTGCACATAATCAATATTTACTATGGGCAAGTACAGGCACTAAAAATCCAAAATACTCAGATTTATTATACATAGAAGAATTAATTGGAATGGAAACAATTAATACTGTCCCAACTGCAACATTACAAGCATTTAAAGACCACGGCAATGCACGTTCACAATTAACTAAGGATATTGAGAAAGCACCTAAATTTATTGAAGAAATTAAAAAATATGTTAATATGACTAAAATTGGAAAACAATTACAACTTGATGGATTAAAGCTATTTGAACAATCATATGATGAATTAATGAATTTAGTTAAATAATTGTAAGAAATTTTACCACTAGAAGATACTTCCATACTCAAACAGATTCAAGTTCCATGGCTCGACAAGCGACATCGCCTACTTCTAGTATGCAGAAGATTGGCAACAAACAGCGAATTTGAATCTGAAAGAGTACACTTTCGAAAGAAGGCTAATGAACAGCAATAAATTTACTACTTATTTATCACCAGGTAAATTAAATCTTGGGTTAAAGGTAGTGGGTCAGCTTAACGATGGTTACCATAAACTTAAAACTGTATTTTGTTTAATTGATATTTTTGATGAAATAAGTATACAGATAATTGACAATGTCAAGGTTTCATTAATAGAACACAACCAGGCTTGGCCATACCAGAATGATTTAGCATATCGTGCAGCAATTGCGCTACAAGAAATCAGTTCTTCTAAATTGGGTGTTAATATTAAAATCAAAAAAGTTATACCATCAGGTTCTGGTATGGGAGGTGGCAGTTCGAATGCAGCGACTGTCTTATTAGTACTCAATAAATTGTGGGAAATTAATTTATCTAAAGATGAGCTAATAAAATTAGGAAAAACTTTAGGTGCAGATGTACCATTTTTTGTTTATGGCCAAAATGCATACGCAACAGGTATTGGCGAAATTTTAACACCTGTTGAACTTAACCAACAATATTTTGTAATTGTGAAACCAAGTTTTCATATTCCAACTAAAAACATATTTAGCAATCTAAAAATTAACTTTGATAATATTGAAGAAAAAAAAATAACACCAAAATCTCTCATTAGCACACAAGAAAACGATTTATTCCCTATTGCTTTAAAATTATATCCACAATTAAAAGCTATTGTAGAGCATTTACAACGTTTTGGAAACGTTGCGATGACAGGCTCAGGTAGTGCAGTTTTTTTAACATTTACAAATGAAGATGAAGCAAAAAAAGTTGCAAAACTTATAAGAAATAGCTATAATAGCTACCTTGTTAAGATGTTGAGTAAATCTCCAATATTTTGATTGGCTACAGAATTTCGCCATCATTTAAGTATTTTAGGGGAGTCGCCAAGTGGTAAGGCATCGGATTTTGATTCCGACATTCGCAGGTTCAATCCCTGCCTCCCCTGCCAACAAAATTGAACATTTATTTATTGCAGCAAAGATATACGTATGGAAGTAGTTAGAGGTATTATATAAATCATGGAAACATATTTCTCCTCTACTGCATCTATAACACATATCACTGTATCAATACCAACAAAACCATCAAAAACAAATTTAACCTTAAAAACACATCATCACACAAAAAATAATAAAATAAGATATTTCATATACAGTTTTCATCATATTAAGCGCTTTTGAATGTAATGAATTTTTATAAGAGGCAAGTTAAATGCAAGTTCGAAAAAATTTGATGATTTTTACTGGTAATGCAAATTCCGAATTTGCAAGAAAAGTAGCAAAATGCCTAGAAATTGAAGTTGGCAAAGCCACTGTAACAAAATTTAGTGATGGTGAAATTGCAGTTGAAATATTAGAAAATGTACGTGGCGCGGATGTATTTATTCTTCAACCAACTTGTTTTCCAACTAATGATAACTTAATGGAAATTTTAGTATTAACAGATGCTTTAAAACGGGCATCAGCAGGCAGAATAACTGCAGCAATTCCATATTTTGGTTATGCACGACAAGATAGAAGACCAAGGTCTGCCCGTGTACCGATATCAGCAAGACTTGTTGCTAATATGTTAACTAGCGCTGGGGTCGACCGTGTATTAACTTTAGATTTGCATGCTGATCAAATACAGGGTTTTTTTGATATTCCTGTTGATAACATTTATGCAAGCCCTGTTCTTTTAAAAGATATAAAGAAAAATAAGTATAACGAAAACTTAATGGTTGTTTCTCCAGATACTGGAGGGGTTGCCAGGGCTCGTGCTTTTGCAAAAGCTCTTGGTGTAGATATGGCAATAATTGATAAACGTCGTCCACGTGCAAATGAAGCTGAAGTTATGAATATTATTGGAGATGTTAATGGCAAAAATTGTCTTATTGTAGATGATATGATAGATACTGCCAATACACTATGTAAGGCGGCAGAAGCTTTAAAGGTGCAAGGTGCAAATAAAGTATATGCATATGCTACACATGCGGTATTTTCAAATAATGCAATTAGCAAAATTAATGATTCTAATATAGATGAGGTTGTTATTACTGATACTGTTCCATTACGTGATGGTTCTGAGAAAATCAGAATTGTATCTATTTCTGCCTTATTTGCTGAAACAATCCGCAGAATTAATAATGAAGAATCCGTAAGCTTATTATTAAATGATTAATCGAGTAAGAATCAATACCGGACAAAAGTGAACTAGATCTTTAAAATGTCAGGTATTGAGCTGAATAACATTAAGTTAACAAGTGAACTTAATATTATTCTAGCTCTTAGTAGTACAACTAATACCCATCCCAATTTCAATTTACACAAATTTCAGTCCGGTCTCAGCCTCTATGTAAAACAGTGTAAATTCACATATCAATTGGATCTATGTCGATATGCCACAACAAATCCGATTTATGCTTAATTTTATCAATTATGGGCATAACATTATCAATAAAATTATGTAAAATGTTACGGTTTGCACTTGAGAACAATATCTGCCCACGTTCTCTGTTTTTTAGTCTTTGCATAACTGATGATACTGGCTGAAAGACTTCGATATCATCTATTTTGTTTTGCTGCATTATTATATATACTTGTTGCAAAAAATCCATTGTATATTCAATCTTAGCACTACTTGCTCTTAATAATACATAAAAAATATAAGGGGGCAGCCTCAAAAGCTTTCTTTGTTTCAACAAATAATTAGCAAAACCTGCAAAATCATGTCTTAGAAGGAACTGATATAATTCATGTGTTGGATAATAAGTCTGCAATAAAACTTCTCCGTTCTTAGTTCCTCGCCCGGCCCGCCCAGATACTTGCATTAACTGTGTAAATAAAAACTCTGTAGATCTGAAATCATAACTATATAAACCACTATCTAAATTAAGCCCTACCACTAAAGTTAAATTATGAAAATCATGGCCTTTAGTCAACATTTGTGTACCAACTAATATATCAACCTGATGATTATGTACTTTATTATATACTTCATCCCAAGCTTTCTTGTTATTAGTTGTATCCTGATCAATCCTTAATATTCTAGCTTCAGGAAAATGTTCGGTTAATACTTCTTCAATTTTTTGCGTTCCTTGCCCAACAGCTTGTAAATATTTGCTATTACATTTAGGACATGCTACAGGTAATTTTGAACCAAGTCCACAATGGTGGCATTTAAGTAGTTTATTATTAGAATGATAAACCATATTAGTAGAACAGTTCTTACACCTACTAATCCATCCACACTCATAGCAACTAATAACCGGGGCATAACCTCTTCTATTAATATAAATTAAACTTAACTCATGGTTATTAAGCCTTGCTTTAACTGCATCCAATACAATATTAGTCAATCCATCAGATATTTTAACCACATTTAAATCTATTAACTTAATTTTAGGTAATTGTGCACCAATGATTCCTCGACTTGACAATTTAAATAATAAATATTTTTTTATTTTATAATTATATAAACTTTCAAGTGATGGAGTTGCTGAACCTAATATAATTGGTATATTATATGATTTTGCTCTATAAACAGCCAAATCTCGTGCATTATATCTTAAACTTTCATTCTGTTTAAAAGATGAGTCATGCTCTTCATCTACTATAATTAACCCTAAACTCTTAAACGTAGTAAATATAGCCATCCTTGTTCCAATTATTACATGACTTAAGCCTTTACTTGCTTCTAAATAAGCAATAACTCGTTGTTTATCATTGATATTACTAGTTAGAATATGCATATTTATGTTAGGAAATCGTCTCTTAAACCTATCCAATAGTTGTGGAGTTAAATTAATTTCTGGAACTAGAACTAATACCTGTTTGCCATTATTAATAACCAATCTAATTAATTCTAAATATACTTCAGTTTTTCCACTACCGGTGATACCATATAACAATGTTGGCACATATGAATTAAATTTAGTGCTTATTTCATCAACAACCTTTTGCTGCTGATTATTTAATGCAATGGTATTATTAGTTATATCTATATTAGATATAGTATTATTATCATATTCTATATATTTTATAATTCCCAAAGACAACCATTTTTCAATTAATTTTTTATAGTTAGAGCCAAGTATTTCTTTAACTAGCGTAGTATTAAGATTTTGGTGTTGGAGGAGTTCATATAACTTTTTTTGTTTATCTGAAATTTTTTTATTAAATAATTCATGATCCTTATTAATCAAACATACCGTTTTAGGATAATCTAGGTTAATTATTTGAGATTTTCTAAACAAGCTTGGAATGGCTGCAAATAAGCTTTGCCCAATTGGATAATGATAATATTTATTAATAAATTTAACAATTTCAATTACATCATTAGTTAGACATTCATTAAATTCATGTAGAATAGGTTTAATCTTATCAATACTATAATCAATTTGTGATAGTGATAGCTGTTGCCAAATAAATCCTACTACTTTCTTATTAATAAATTCAATAAGAACTCTCTGACCTATATCTAATTCAGCATCACTTTTATAAGTAAATGTCTTATTTAAAGCTATTTCAAGTACAACATCATAATAAAAGGCCATAATTAAAATATTCTAAAAATTAATTTTGGGATAAGTGATTTATATTTATTTTATATAGAAGTTTAATAAAAATATATTTATATATCTGTAAATTGTAAATAACATTTATGAATAAAATCTATAGGTCTATAGGTATTTTCATAAATATATCTACAATATTAGCAATAATATTGGTATTATGTAATATAATATAGACAAATTGAGTTTCTAAAAAAATACCGTGCTTGGAATTGAGATAAAGCACGGTATTTCTTAATTTGTTTTATTAAGCGAATTGTTTTAGATTACTTTTTCAACTTGAGCAAACTCTAATTCTACTGATGTTTCGCGTCCAAAAATTTGAACATTTACCTTCAATTTAGATTTAGCATATATAACTTCTTCAATGATAGCATTGAAATCAGCAAATGGCCCATCCATAATGTGAACTCTTTCACCAACTTCAAATTCCACCCTATGTTTTGCTTTTTCTTTTGATTGTTCAACTTGGCGTAGAATACTATCTACTTCTTTTTGAGTAATAGGAACAGGTTTTGCATCTTTTCCAACGCCGACAAAACCAGTAACTTTCGGAGTTTTTCTAATTAAAAGTCCATATTCATCAGTATAATCCATTTGTATTAGAACATAACCTGGAAATATTTTTCTTTCGGTTTCGCGTTTTTTTCCATTACGTAATTCTTCAATTTTTTCTTTAGGAACAACAATAACGTGAATTCGTAAGTATTCTTCTATTTCATGATCTTCAACTAAAGATGAATCTATACCAAAAGTATTTCTTAATTCATTAGCTTTTGCCTTATCATTATTTTCATTATACCAAGACAGTTTTGTAATAATTGATTTAATTATTAAACCTTGTACCCTATCTTCCATATTTGTAGCTACTTGCACTACATACCATGATAACTTACTCATCAGCTACCTTTCCCAAGTATAAGACCATACAATATCCAAGATATTCCACTGTCTACTAACCATAAAAATAATGCTAAAACCACTACAAATAAAAATACTATCCATGTAAATTGAGTAGCTTCTTTACGGGTTGGCCAAACTACTTTGCTAAGCTCACGCCACGAATCTCTTAAATATGCATGTAAATTTAACCCGGTGGTGGAAATAAAGAAAAATAAGCCTAATGCTATAGCTACAGAGATTAAAACTATTCCCCATTTTAACCAAACATTTATCTTTAATACATAAAATAGAACTAATCCTGCTATTACTAAAACTAATGATAGGTAGTCAAACATATGACTTGGACTTGATTTTTTTTCTTCTATTTTCTTTACAGGTGCATTCATAGGCACTACAATTCTTTAAATATTAATTTATTAATTCCAACAGGCAAAATTATGCCCGCTGGAACATTATATGGCAGGTCAAGAGGGCTTCGAACCCCCAACCTTCGGTTTTGGAGACCGACACTCTACCAATTGAGCTATTGACCTGTGTATTTTATTTATGACAAAATTTTAGAAACTACACCAGCACCTACAGTTCTACCACCTTCACGTACTGCAAAGCGTAACCCCTCTTCCATCGCAATTGGCGCTATCAACTCTACTGATATGCGAACGTTGTCTCCTGGCATCACCATCTCT
>JBKDHQ010000037.1:0-6212 GCA_046336365.1 Neisseriaceae bacterium | reverse complement strand
TGCTTACGTATTTTTTGGTAACAAAATACCACTGCTACACTTAACTGCAATATTTACCGGAAACCCAATAAAACAAGGCTCTACGCTGTATAATATAATGTTAAATTTTTAAAGATCTAAAAAAATGTCAGGTATTAAGATTATTTTGCACAAAATCTTGTCAACTTTCTGAATTAATATTTCATAGCAATTGGGAAGCTAATCCAATATATGTATGTGGAGTTAGATTAAATAACTTATCTTTTTCCAGCTGCGGTAAATCAAGAGTATCAATAAATTTTTTAATTGAATCAGCATCTATTTTTTTTCCTCGTGTTAGCTCTTTTAATTTTTCATAAGCATTATCTATTCCGGCTTTACGCATAACAGTTTGAATTGGCTCAGCTAACAATTCCCAATTATTGTCTAGGTCACTATTAATTGCCTCTAAATTTACTTCAAGCTTATTTAACCCTTTTAATAAGGAATTATAGCCCAAAACACTGTAACCAATCGCAACTCCTATATTACGTTGTACTGTGGAATCAGTTAAATCTCTCTGCCAACGTGAAAGTGGTAATTTTTCTGATAAATGTGTAGCAATACTATTAGCTAAGCCTAAATTACCCTCACCATTTTCGAAATCTATTGGATTTACTTTATGTGGCATGGTAGAACTACCGACTTCTCCAGCAATTACTTTTTGTTTGAAATAATTTATTGATATGTAGCCCCACATATCTCTAGCCAAGTCAATTAAAATAGTATTTATACGACGTAAATTATCAAATATTTCAGCCATATAATCATGTGGTTCAATTTGAGTTGTATATGGGTTTAATGTTAAACCAAGCATATCTTCAACTAATATTTTCGAAAGATTTATCCAATTTACTTCTGGATAGCTAACTATATGTGCATTATAGTTTCCAACTGCGCCATTAATTTTTCCTAATATTTCTTGCTTTTTCAATTGGTTAAGTTGTCGCTTTAAACGATAATATACGTTATATATTTCTTTTCCTAATGTCGATGGTGTAGCAGGCTGGCCATGTGTCCTACACATGATTGAAATATCTTTATGTTGTATTGATAATTCGTTTAGTTTTTCAGCTATTATATTTAATTCTTTTAATAAAACATCGTTAATAACCTGTTTGAGCATTAAAGCATAGCTTAAATTATTTATATCTTCAGAAGTACAGGCAAAATGTATGAACTCTCTATATTTATTTAATAAAGGATTATTCTTGACTTTACCTTTTATATAATATTCAACAGCTTTTACATCGTGATTAGTTTTACTTTCAATATCTTTAACTTTTGAGCATTCTACTTCATTAAAATTTTCTATAATCTTATCTAGTAACTCAATATCACTTGATGATAATGTAGGAAGGCCTATTTCTTTTGATGCAAATAATAGTTTTAACCATTCAATTTCTACTATAATTCTATTTTTAACTAACCCATACTCAGATACTATATCAGCTAATTGAGCAACTTTACTATAATAGCGCCCATCCAGGGGTGAAATGGCTTTTATAAAATTCATATTTTGATCTCATAAAAATATAAGCTGGTAAATGTACCAGCTTATATGTTATTGCAAATGCAGTTAGGCAAACCCAACAACTTTATTCAGTAGAATCTTTTTTACCTGCAAGCGTAGGAATATCAGCAGCTGAAACAACTGATTCTTCAGCTGAGGTATCTTCTTCAGAAATACCTGCTGCATTGGCTACTACAGAGTCATCACCACGAAGTAAATTTACTAATGAAACTCCATCTGGTAACTTTATATCTGACAAGTGTATTGTTTGTCCAGCTTTAATATCTTTTAAATCTACATCAATAAAAGGCGGAATATTTTTTGCAATTGCACGAATTTCAACATCATTTACAACGTGAGTAATATGTGCACCTTGAGTTTTAACAGCTGCACAAATATCTTCATTAATAAAATGTAGCGGAATACGCATTTGTATTTCTTCTTTTTCATTTACACGCTGAAAGTCCATATGTATAACTTGTTGACGAAACGGATGAATTTGATAATCACGAAGTAATACTTGCTCATTCTTCCCATCTACATCAAGGCTCAAAATTGATGTATGAAAATTTTCACGTTTTAATGCGTGATATACTGTATTATGATCTAAAGTAATTAATGTAGCTTCACTACCTACACCATAAATAATTGCAGGCACATTGCCATCACGACGCAGGCGGCGGCTCGCACTTCTACCCTGTTCGTTTCTTGATTTAGCTTTTAAGTTAACTTGACTCATTTGATATTTTCCTAAAAATTTATTTAATTAGCATAACGCCGCGACCAACGTAATGCAGGAAGAGTTATACTAATTATTCCAATATAATTTAATTTACATTCTAGAAACTAAATGTAAAAACCATACTATAATAATAAGCACAAGGCATATATTTTAGCATAAACTGCTTAAACTTGCTTCTATTTTGATAAAAAATCCGTTAAAGTATAACACAAACAAATTGTCCATGTAGGTTTAAATCTTTTCCATAATTAGGGTTATTACCCCTTATATATTGAGAATACTCTATTTATAAACTTTATCATGCTAAAAACTATTCATCATTTATCGATTAATATGTCTGGATATATTCTACCCAATACAGAATCAATTTCACCTATATCTTCTATATGTCCGCCTCTTTCTTTTATTTCCTGAATTTCTAGCTGAAGTAAAAACCCTAATTGCATTCTTCTTAGATCTTTTGGAGAAGAGGTATAGTCTGAATTTACATCGTCGCAAAACATTAATCTATATTTCTGATATAATTTTTCATATATCGACTTATTTGTTACAATAAATCCATGCAAATTAATTTTGCCTAGTTCTAAAGAATCAATATACTCAAGTTGATCAATGTCTAAGATAATATTTTTTAAAGTTGTTTTATTAAACTTTACCCTAGCTAAACATACTCCACTTATATTTACATTATCTAGAATCGCTTGTTCTAAATTTGCTTCATCCAAATTCGCATTACTTAGATCTACATAAGTTAGCTTTGCTTGGTAAAAGTTTGTATTCATCAGTTTAGTGTTAGCAAAATTTATAGCTTTTCTTTTATTACCTACAAATTGATTGTCCACAAATTCCATATTACTTAAATCTAATTTGCTAAAACAATAACCGATTAACATTTTAAATTTATATAAAGTTGCTTTTATGAAAGATAAATTACGCTCATCATCAATAATACCATAAATATCATCATGCATATATTCGTATATTTGCATATAATTTAATTCGTTCTCTAAAATATGTTTTTCTAAGTCTGAAATACCGAATATCTGACACAAACATTGGGAGAAATTAGAGAATAAATTTGATGTATCATATTTTTTTAAATCAAGTATATCTTTTTTAGCTATAGATTTTGAATTTAATATTGTTGTGATAAGTTCAACATTAAGCGAATTACTACTCTTCCCAAAAAACATGTCAAATAGATATTCAAGACCAAATCTTCCCACGACACTAACTGCACTGTATAGTTGTTGCTTTATTGGTTGTTTCAAATCTTCAAACCTGGTAAAAATACTAAAACATTGTTTGGCAAGGATTGCATATAGCGCCTGCTTTCCTGGCTCATACCTATATAACTCACTTGCATTTTCAAGCAAAGATTTTCCCTTGCTTAAATTATATTTACTAGAATTACAAATATATAAGTGCGCCAACTTTAACATAGCTTTAATATTTTGAAGTTCAGATGCTTTCTCATACCAAATAATAGCTTGTTCTAATTTTCCAACTTTTTCATATAGAAGACCAAGGCTATACAATGCATCAGTATTTCCAGCATTAGCTGCTTTATGGTACCAAGAGATAGCTTCTCTTGGATTTTTAGCTTTTTCATATAAAAAGCCAAGGTAAAACATTGCACAAGGTAACCTCTTATTAGCTGCTTTCTCATACCAAAAAAAAGCTTTTTCCATATCATCTTCTCTCTCACATAAACAGCCAAGTTCATACATTGCATTAATATTTCCAGCATTAGCCGCCTTTTCATACCAGAAAATTACCTGATCTTGTTGTTCATGCTTTTGATATAATTTGCTAATTTGAAATATTATCTGATGAATTTCATTAAGAAAAATATTTGAATTAAATACTTCACTATAAAATTTAATAAATTTCCTAAGCTCTGTAGCATCACCTTTATACTTCAAAGAACCATAATAAAATAACCCCTTTATATTATTATTATTCATAGATTGTTCATAATAAGATAATGCAGTTAATTCTTCCCCTATGTAGCAATAATGATGGGCCAAATAAATCATAGCAATTGTGTTATTTTCATTGTTAATTTTTTCAAAATAATATTTAATTAAATTGCCTTGCTCATTCAAAGAAATTTGTTTAAACTCAGCTGAAAATCGCTCAAAGCTAATAATATCAGCATTTAGATTTTTAAGGAACAAAAAATGGATATCATCACTATTACCATGTTGAGATGAAGGCACATGGTTCTGAATATTTATATTATTATTCTGAGAAGCACTATCAGCACCCTCCAGTTGGTGATCTATTCTTCGTTTTTTTGTTTTTCTTTCATCATTATTATCTGTTGTAGATCTTTTATTGGACAAAGTTCCATTTTTTTGCCAGTCTGTATTTATACCATCACTAGATCTTTCTTTATTACTACATTTAGATTCTGCTTCTTCTGTTTGGAAAAGTCTATTGTTGTTTTCTTTAGCCTCTACCATATCTACATCATTAGATAAACTGCTATTACTCTGAAAAAGTCTAGTTTGTTTATCATCATACCCAGATTTTTGTTCATTTTGTCTAGCTATGCCAGTAGATTTGTTAGCTGCTGTTTGTCCGGATTGATTTACGTTATTAGTATTCATAATTGAATGTCCTAAAAATTCTATAGTTGCTTACCCGAATTCACACTTTTTTATTAAATGTAATTAATTTATACCTATATATCAATATAAACACAATATGAAATAGTGAGAGTTCGGGTTATT
Source organism: Neisseriaceae bacterium (assembly GCA_046336365.1). Taxonomy (GTDB): domain Bacteria; phylum Pseudomonadota; class Gammaproteobacteria; order Burkholderiales; family UBA11063; genus Aquella. The sequence goes on along the minus strand of JBKDHQ010000037.1, from coordinate 1,201 downwards.
TGTGCAATATTGTACACATCAAGAGTTTAATGATGATCATAAATTTGGGGAGTTTGCGTTCTACGATAATTAACTTGAATTTTCTAACTCAATAAGAATATGCCCAAATTCAGAATTTATGACATACAATGAAAGGTATTCACATATCACTATATTGAGGACCACTACCTGCTTCTGGTGGTACCCATGTTATATTTTGAGTAGGATCTTTTATATCACATGCTTTACAATGAACACAATTTTGTGCGTTTATTTGTAGATGTGGAATATTATGGTGGGTTAAAATTTCATAAACACCAGCAGGACAATACCTTGTCTCCGGAGCATCAAATTTTGCTAAATTTACTTTAATTGGAACTTGTGTGCTTTTTAATTTTAAATGGCAAGGTTGCGAGTCATCATGATTGATATTAGCAAGATGAACAGATGATGCTCTATCAAAAGTGGTTACTCCATCTGGTTTTGGGTAATCTATAAGTAAGCATTGGTTTTTGTGTAACAACCGTTCATTATCTTTTTTATTCCATTTGAAAGTCCAAGGAGCATTACCTCGCATAACGTAATAATCAAATGCTGAATATAACATTCCAAGATGTAACCCTAACCTAAATGATGGGCGAATATTGCGTACTTCATATAAATCTTTATATAGCCAACTTGACTTTACAAGATCAGAATAATTATTTGCAATACTTTGGTTATTTAGAATAGAATGCAATATAGATTGAGCAGCTAATATCCCAGATTTGATAGCATTATGTACACCTTTAATTTTAGCAACATTTAAAAACCCAGCACTATCACCAACTATAACTCCACCTGGAAAAGATAGCTCGGGTAAACTTTGAATTCCACCTTCTACTACACATCTTGCACCATATTCTATGCGTTTTCCATCAGATAGTAAAGATTTTAATTTTGGGTGTAGTTTAAATTTCTGAAATTCATAAAATGGGCTTAGATAAGGATTCTTGTAATCTAATGCAGTAACCAAACCCACTGCTACTAAATTATTAGCCATATGGTATACAAAACCACCACCATATGCATTATTTTTTAATGGATAAGTCGTCTGAATACATTAGTCAAGGAAGATTTGAATTTTCAGCAGAGAGTGTTTCTTCAATGAACAAAGAATCATTTCTTCAAGCCTTGCAGAATTATTTCAACTCGCCTATTAATGAGTCTTCTATAATATACT
>JBKDHQ010000036.1:0-17222 GCA_046336365.1 Neisseriaceae bacterium | reverse complement strand
TCTGCATCCCAATATGATGTTACTTCGTAAGCATAACGATTGCCGTTCAATGTTTTATAGCGAATAAATGACATTATAGCGCCTATATTAAAACTTAAATATAGGCACTATAATAGCATAAAAATACACTCCAATGCAACTCCCTTATCTGTGAAATTCATTGATATGAGTGATTATTAAAAATTGGAAGAGTGAAATTTTAGAGTATCGTGCCTATATTTCTCGGGAGTATAGGATAATGGTTCGATTTGCCCACCAATACATATGAATTTTATAAACGCCTTATCATTTATAACCTTATTAAATATCTGTTGTAATTTATCAACAATATTAGCTTTAATATGATGAAAATCAGAAATAGTTTTTCCGATAATATCATCTTGTTTTTTTAAATTTAACCTTTCTAATACACTTGGAGAAGCATAGATCGCTTTAAAATCCAAACCATATATTACAAAATTATCTATTACATTACTTTGAACATTATAATATGGCAATACAACATCTTTTAAATATTTATCCACTTAATTTTCTCAAAATAAACAAAAGGCTAACGCTATTGTATCATACAAAAATTATGATACATTTCATTAATAGGGTTTTCCTCTTTAAAGACTTAGCTAGAAGAGTTTCTATACTGTGCTAATTCTTCTGGTTCAATTTCATTATGTGTTAGAATTATGCTACAGAAATAGATATCATAGGGGTAGATTACATGAGAATATATAACTTTGCGGCTGGCCCTGCTATGCTACCGCATGAGGTGTTAACAAAAATTCAAGAAGAAATTTTTAATTGGCAGGGTACTGGTATATCAGTTATGGAAATTGGCCATAGAACTAAAATCTTTCAAGACTTTTTAGAGAACCTACAACAAAAAATTAAAGAGCTTATGAATATTCCCAGCAACTATAAGGTGCTGTTTTTACAAGGAGGAGCACAGGGGCAATTTGCTGGAATTCCAATGAATTTAGTTAAAAATAATCAAAATGTTGACTACCTAGTTACTGGAATTTGGTCTAAACGTGCTGCAGAGCATGCCGCTAAATATGCAAAGGTAAATATTGTAACAGAAAGAGCAGGCTTAAGTATTCCCGATGCCAGTACATGGAAACTGAATCCAGATGCTTGTTATGCATATTATTGCCCGAATGAGACAATTGATGGTGTTCAATTTTCTGAAATACCTAATGTAGGTAAAGTTCCATTAGTTGCAGATATGACCTCTAATATATTATCCTATGAAATTGATGTATCTAAATTTGGTTTAATCTTTGCTGCTGCACAAAAAAATTTAGGTATTTCAGGTGTAACCTTAGTTATCATCCGTGATGATCTAATAGATCAACATTTAAATATTACCCCGAATATATGGAATTATAAATTGTTATCAGAATGTAACTCTAGCGTTAATACTGTGCCAGTATTTGCTTTATATGTTATGGGTTTGATGGTGGATTGGATTAAAGAACAAGGTGGAGTAAAGGTGCTTGCAGAAATAAATCAACGTAAAGTAAATAAGTTATATGATTATATCGATTCTATAAGTTTTTATAACAATAATATAGATAAAAATTATCGTTCTATGGTAAATATTCCATTTGATTTGATGAAAAAAGACTTATTACAAAAATTTCTAGATGAAGCTACGGATAATGGATTACATTATTTAAAAGGCCATATGATTGTAGGTGGTGCTAGAGCTAGTTTATATAATGCTATGCCTGAATCTGGCGTGGATAAATTAATTGAATTTATGGATGTATTTGCGCAAGAAAATAAATGATTAGGCAATCATAAGCTAAAAATAATTGCAAGAAATCAATTTAAACTTAATGATTATAAAATAAAATGGGGCTCTCATGAAAATAAAATCATTGTTATTAGCATCTTTGTTATTTATAGTAGAGTTAAGCTATGCCAATAGTTATGTTTGTGGTACAAATATTGATAAGTTAGCCCAAGATACTATGCAAAGAAATAGCGTTACTGGTTTATCAGTTGCGATTATAGACAAAGATAAAGCACAATATTGTAATTATGGATATAATAACAAAGATAAAAAGCAACTAATGTCACAATATTCAATTTTTGAAATTGGCTCAATCACTAAAACCTTTACCGGAACTTTAGCTGCAATTGCAAGTGTTGAAGGAAAAATTAACTTATTAGCACCAGTTAATAAATATATTATAAGTCTTAAAGATAACACCAACTTTAATAAAATCAATACTCAGCATTTGCTTACTCATGTATCTGGGTTGCCATCCAAAATAAACCCAGCACAAAAGGTAATCGGCGAATCTGAGTTGTTAACCCAGTTATCTAAGTATAAACCATTTTATCTTCCACAAACAGTTTTTCAATATAGTAATCTTGGGATTACATTAGCTGGACTTGAGTTAGAAAGAGTATATCATAAAAGCTATCAACAAATTTTTCAAGATGAACTTTTAAGTAAGCTAAATATGAGATATACTTTCTTTAAAGTTCCACAAAGATATAAACATTTGTTAGCAACTGGATATAATACTGATAATACCATAGCGGCTCATGATTATCTTGGCGTATATCTACCTTCTGGTGCGCTTAAGTCTAATGCTTATGATCTTAGTAAATATCTAAAATTACAGATTAACGGCAGTACTGATAAAACTATTAATAAAGCATTACAAATAATCCATAAAAATTATTATTGTCTAGGTAAAAATGGGGAATATCACCAGCAGCTAGTGTGGGAACAAATTCCTTATAAAGATTTGGATGCTCATTATAATCTTGAGTCAACAATAGTAGTTAAATCGATAAAAACACCATATACATTAGCAACAAACTGTGAAACATATTCAGATAGCTTGATTGAAAAAACTGGCAATATTTCTGGTGCATCAACTTATCTGGCATATATTCCAAACAAAAAAATTGGGGTAGTTGTTTTAATGAATAAGAGTAAAGTTTCTGATAATGTTAATTTAGGTAGAACAATTTTGAAGGCTTTTGCTAAAAAATAAAGTGAAATGTAAATATGCCTGAATCCTTACTTTTTATTAAATTAAATAAATTGATACATAGGTATAAAATACAATATTAAAAAGTTGTAATTTAATCAAGTGTGTTTCAAAAGAATTAAGGGTTGTTATGAGTGATACCAACGTGTTACAAAATTTTAAGCATGAACTTTTAAAACAGGGGTTTAAAGGTAGAGTTCTTGATGATATGGCGAATCGAGTTATTAACTCTACTGATAATAGTATCTATGAGGTTTTGCCCTTAGCTATTATTCAACCCAAAAGTGAAGAAGATGTTGAGCTACTTTGTAGAATTGCTAATTATGAAGCATTTCAGTCATTATCATTTACTGCCCGCGGTGGAGGTACAGGAACTAATGGGCAAGCATTAACTTCTGGGATAGTGGTTGATATGAGTCGTTACATGACTCGTATTTTAGAACTTAATCAAACTGAGAAAACTATTATTGTTGAGCCTGGTGTGGTATTGAGCCAGTTAAATCAATACTTAGTAGAATATGGTTTATTTTTTGCACCAAATGTATCCACCGAAAACAGGGCTACTATTGGTGGGATGATAGCTAATGATTCAGCAGGTAAAGGCTCTCTAGTTTATGGTAAAACTAGTGATCATATATTAGAGTTATCTTGTGTTTTGATTGATGGAAGTAAGATTAATATTCAGAGTCTAGACTTGCAACAATTAGCTGCTGAAATAGCTAACAATACGAAATTAGGGAAACTCTCACAAGCAATTTTAAATTTAGTTACTCCAGTACAAGATGAAATTAATAAGAAATTTCCCACATTAAAGCGTCCCTTATCTGGATATAACTTAAAATCATACTATGATGGCAATAAGGTTGATTTAAATAAGATCATTGCAGGTTCAGAAGGAACGTTAGCCTTTATCACTAAAGCCAAACTCAATTTATTACCTATACCAAAATATAAGGCATTAGTTATTACCCATTATGCTAGTTTTTTAGATGCATTAGATAATGTGCAGTTTTTACTTAGATCTGATCCTCTTGCAATTGAAACTGTTGATGAGAAAGTACAAAAAAGTGCATCAACTCTACCATCTTGGGTTGATTTAGCTGAATTAATGGGAGTTATGCCTACAGAAAACCTTATTTCTAATTTTACTGAATTTAAAGAATATAATAAAAATATTTTAGATGAAAAACTTAGTAATCTTGAAGATTATCTACAAAAACATCATATCCGCTATAAGATAGTTCAAAATAATGATGAAATCAAGCGGCTATGGAATATTAGGTCATTAGCTGTTGGTTTGGTTGGTAAAATGCCTGGAAAAAGAAAACCAGTTGCTTTTGTTGAAGATGCGTTGGTGCCTTCATATAATTTGAGAAGTTTTGTAGTAGATTTCAGAAAATTGCTTGAAAATTATGGCCTAGATTATGCAATGTATGGACATAGTGATGTAGGCTGCGTACATCTAAGACCTGCACTTGATATGACAGTAGAAAATGATCGGAGTAAAGTTAGAATAATTACAGAAGATGTTATTAAATTAACTGATAAATATAATGGAATTTTATGGGGTGAACACGGGAAAGGGTATCGTGGAGAGTTTGTAGAGCATACATTTGGGGCAATTTTATATCCAATATTGCAGAAAATAAAGGCATTATTTGATCCACATAATCGACTAAATCCGGGAAAGCTTGTTACACCTTATATGGATGGAAAATATGTAACTAAGATTGATCAGGTTACAATGCGTGGGGAAGTTGATCAGAATATTGTAGCAGATTTTCGCATTAAATTTGCTGAATCTATGCTTTGCAATGGAAATGCAGCTTGCTTTAATCTGGATTCGAATAATGTTATGTGCCCATCCTATAAAGGAACTGAAGATAGAATCCATTCTCCCAAGGGTAGAGCGATGATGGTTAAAGAATGGTTGCGCAATAGGTCCTTGTTTGGTAATTATAATAAGAAGACTGTTGATGCTGCAAATAGTGCATTTAATGCAATGGAAGGTTGCTTAGGTTGTAAGGGATGTAGCGGTAAATGTCCTACTTCAGTAAGTATCCCTGATTTAAGAACAAAATTTTATAGTGAATATTATAAACTTTATAAAAAGTTTTCACTAAAGCGGGTAATATTAGCTAATTTAGAAAAGATATTAATTATTGGTGCTAAATTCCCTAAGTTATGGAATTTTATTGTGAAAAATAAGCTTTATCCATCAATGGGTATGGTTAATGTTCCACTTATGTCAATAATAACTAATTTAAAAACTATACTTCAAGAATATGAGATAAATATTTATAATAATGACATAAACTCACTAAAGCAGATAGAACATCCTGTAGTTATTTTATCTGATGTATTTACTGGATTTTTGAATGAGCAGGTATTAATCGCAACATGCAAAGTGCTAAAGTTCCTAAATTATACACCGATTGTTATATATCCTCAGGTTAGCGGTAAATCTCTACTTGCAACAGGAAATTTAGATGCCTTTAAAAATGTTGCTGGTAGTATAAGAAATACACTAATACCAATCTTTACAAATAATATTCCAGTTATTGGTTTAGAAAATAGTATAACTTTAATCTATAGAGATGAATATAATAAGTTTGGTTATGAATTAAATGGAATAGTTGCAACATTATCTGAGTTTATAGAAGATTCAATTAAAAACAAAAATATTGATATCAATAATCAGCAAAAAAAAGATTATTATCTACTTCTTCATTGTACAGAACAGGCGATTTGTCCTCAAGATATGAAATTGTGGCAGAGCATATTTCAAAAATTTAATTTGCAATGTAATGTTATCAATGTAGGATGCTGTGGTATGGCTGGCTATTATGGACATGAAGCAAAACACCAGGATACCAGTAAGAAATTATTTTCTATGCATTGGGAGGCTCAAATTAGTGATCAAACTAAATCGTATATGGCAACAGGATACTCATGTAGATCACAAACAAAATTATTACTAGATGTTAATTTGCCACATCCAATAGAAGTACTTAGCAATTATTGCTAATATATTAATATTATGCATATATACCTAAATTATTACTTATGCATCAATATAAAAAATGAGATTCAAGCATATTTAAGTTTTATATTGAATTATTTATGATTTAATAAAGATGGCGGAATGTGATTAATTAAATTTAACTCAATCGCTCTATTTTTTAACTCTATCATATTAAGTACGTTAAATTTTTTGTAAAGAGAGTGTTGAACTACACTAGCAACAGTTGTAGGGGCTATTTTTTTACGATATTTATTTGATAGCAATATCGCTATGTCTTTGTAAGATTTTCCTCTTGAAACTAAATATAATATTTCTTGCTCTCTTTCTCCAAGAATAATTTTTGAGTCTTCTAAATGTTTACCTTTATATAGTAATAAATTTAATATCTTTGAATATTCAAAGTCATCAACTTTACCTTGAAGTATTAAAAAATATCCGAGTAATTGGTTATTACTGATAATTTTATTAACATTTAGTAGTAGTAGATGATTAGGGTCAATAGTTTTTGAAAAAACAACTATTTCGTTTGATTTGTTTAACTTATAATAATTTATTGTTAGGTATTTCAACAAACTATTAACTATTTCATTATTAGATACCACAGATAATGATTTTAATGAATGAATGCTATTATTATATTTTAGTTCAAAATTATTATCTAATACCCAGAAATTATCATTTTTATGGATAATGTTTAGAGCATTTATGTAATCCAAAAGCTTGGTTTGCATTTTATTTTCCAAATGTTTTGAAAGTTTTTATTTAATTTATAAGTGAATCTGCGCTTTTTATTAAATAAAATAAATTTATATTTATATATCAATATAAAAGACAATATAAAAAAGTGAGGATTCAGGTATATTTTTACAAATTCTATTACTATAAAGACATATATTTATACTACTGTGCTTTATAAGTATGAATTTAATGCCGTTAATTATAATTCCCTTACTTAGTTATTTTAGTGCATTAGTTTACCAAAAATCTACAGATTATTAAAACATTATTTCTTTCCACACTATGATCAATATTATTGATATTAAAATGCGTGTAAAGTCAAGTTTACCTTAAAAAATCTATAATTATGTAATAATGTCAAGATTATAGTTTGTTTAAATTCACAATTTATCATAAAATATGCTTGCATTTAAAGCGATATTTATTATATAATATAGTTAACCTAGTTAGTCAAGTTAAAATATATAAATATAATGAAAAAATTCAATATATATGATGCAAAAACAAATTTTAGTAAAATTATTAATTTGGTAGAACATCATGAAGAAGTACTTATCTCAAAAAATGGAATAGCTGTTGCTAAAATAGTTCCAGTTATATTTGATTCTAGTGAAAAACGTGTATTTGGAACATTAAGAGGCAAAATAAAAGTCGCTAAAGATTTTGATGATTCATTACCACAAGATATTGTTGATAGCTTTTATGTGAATAAGTTGTAATGAAAATCTTGTTAGATACTCATGTAATTATATGGCTATTGGAAAGCCCAGAGCATTTGGATGATAAAACCTTAGAAATATTAGCCAATAAAAAAACTAAAGTGTATTACAGTATAGCTTCAATTTGGGAGTTGGCAATAAAATTAAGTATTGGTAAAATTAAAGTCGATTTGGGTTTACTCTTAGAAACTTTAAAACAAAACTCTATTGAGCCATTAACTATAGAAGAGAACCATATAATGCATATAGAGAAATTACCACAATACCATAAAGATCCATTTGATCGAATGATAATTGCGCAGGCTATTTATGAAAATATTGTTTTATTTACAAGAGATGAAATATTTACAAAATATTTGAAAAAAATATTAAATTAGTTTAGAATATACTTAACCACTAACTTTATTATAATAAATTTTCCAATTAATGCATAGAATAACAACTTTTATTTTATGTAGTTCCTATTTATTCATAAAAACGCGAGTAATGAATTTGTGTGATATCTAAATTGATATCAAATATGTTATAATAAGGTTTGAGGCAACATTATTTTTGGAGAAATTTGGAATGACTGCAGTGTTAGAATCAAAAGTGTCTACGCTACGAACTAAAAAATTTAGAGAAAATAAAATGAGAAATGGTTTTAAACGTATACAAAAATGGGTATATGATATAAATAATGCTAATTTAAAAAAGCAAATTAGTGAAGATTTAGCTAATTATGTAAATACAGAAGAAACTAAGCTATGGGATGATTTTGCATTAGAGCAATTTGGTAGTATTAAAGGTTGGAAATGAAGAGAGGAGATATTGTAATCCTGAATTTAGGTGGTAACATAGGTAAGCCTCTTCCGGCATTAATTATCCAGGCTGATATATTAAATGATGATGATAGGTTGGCTACTACTATAGTGCTACCTATTACATATGAGTTACAGAGTATGCAAGTGGTTCGATATAAATTAGAGCCATCAAATAAAAACGGTCTACAAGTTAGTTCACAAGTTATGATTGATAAGGTAATGCAAGTTGATAAAAATAGGATTCAAAAAATTATTGGTAATGTTGCAATAAAACACATAACTGAGATAGAAGCTAGATTACTAGCTATATTAGGTATAAATTAATAATATTAACGATTTTTAACAATTGGCAGCTTTAATTTATATTTTACACTATATAGTCTAAGTGAAATCATGATAAATACAGCAAAAATACTAGCAATTGCAGGGTTCATACCTAATAGAGTTACTAGCAATAAGTAGCATAATGCACCTAGAAATGCTACAGTCATATATAATTCTTGAGAGAAGACTAGGGGAACTCTATTTGCAATAACGTCAGCAGCAACACCACCACCAATAGCAGTCCAAACTCCCATCATAATAGCAATAGAAGGTGATTCACCTATTGCTATACTTTTTTGTACTCCAGCTAAACAAAATGCAGCAAGACCCATAGCATCAGTTACTATGATCAATTTATGTAATTTACGACTACCAATCACTTTATTTTTAAAATAAACTATAATAAAGGTTATAATTCCAACTATAAATGTAATCCATATATAAAATTGATCAGCAATCCAAAATACAGTGGTGTTTAGTATCAAGTCACGTACAGTACCGCCAGCATTTGAATTAATGAAGGCAAGTAGTATTGCTCCAGTTATATCCATTCGTGCTTCAACAGCACGAAAAACTCCACTAATACTAGCAGCAATCACTCCCCCAACCATAAATAAATTTAGAATTAGATTTATTCCATTAAGATGATGTGGCAATTGATTACTTAATAATGGTAGAACATGCGACATACTTATATTCCAAAATGTATTTATTTATGATGTCCAACTTCTTATTATATACTATCTGTTTGACATTTTCAGCATTATTATTTAATAGCAGTGCATTATAATCAACCTGTTTAAATAATGTACAAATATGTTTTATAAAATCCATTGCTTTTATAGTATAATGCAAATTATCGTTTTCTTCTGAAATAATTTCAATAATATTTTGTAGTGATATAAACCTTGCTGTTTGTCTAAGGGGGTCAATTATAGTAAATAACTGTAATATATCTTCAGAATCACGGTTTTTAATTAAAGTATCAAAATTAACTAATCTAGGGTAAATTTTAAGTACTATGGTTAATAATTTTTTTATATCATTAGTTAATAAGCTACTATCAATTAACCTTAATGCATCTTCTAAAGTAAGTTTATATATAGTGCAATAATAAAGTGATGCTATTTTATGTTCTTTTATCGTAAAAATTTTATCTAAATATAAATTTTCACATCTTTCTAAGAAGAATTTTAACTTATTGAGTAATTCAGAATCCCTTACTAAAATTTTGAACTCAACTAAAATATGATCAAGTGCTCCGCATTTATCAAGTATTTTAAAAAACTCAATGATATCACTTTGTTCTATAGCTTTATCTAATTCAGTTTGTATTCTTTCTTTTGATAGACTTTCTAATTCATGTGGTGTATTAGAAATTTGTTGCATTAATAACATTGTTTCAGGCGCTATACTAAAATTAAAGCGAGTGGCAAATCTTGCTGCTCTGAGTATTCTTAGTGGATCTTCAGCAAATGCTTCGGATACATGACGAATTAATTTATTTTCTATATCAAGCGCACCGCCATACGGATCAATAATATTTCCAAACTCGTCTTCAGCTATGGCATTTATAGTTAAGTCCCTGCGTTTTAAATCTTCTTCAATGGTTATTTTTGTATCAGTATAAAAACAAAATCCCTTATAACCAACGCCAGACTTCCTTTCGGTTCTGGCTAAAGCATATTCTTCATGAGTAATTGGATGTAAAAATACTGGAAAGTCTTTACCAACTGGTTGATATCCTAGTTGAAGCATATCTTCAACAGTTGCTCCAACTACAACGTAGTCATTATCATTATTAGGTATTCCAAGTAATTTATCGCGGATGCTACCACCAACCTTATAAGTTTTAAACTGTTGCATAATTATAACTTTATTGCATCCGTTTTATCATCATTAAGATTGTTTATATTATGAGGAGCATTTTTAAGATTTATTACATAATTTAACATATCAAGTTTATTTGAGCCATTAAATTTAATGTCATAAATCGCTTTATTCACAAGAACCTTTTGTATATAGCCACGAGTTATTGAAATTGGGATCATTTCAATTTGTATCCGATTATCTAAATTTGCCAAATTTTTCTGCCAACGCATTGCTCGATTAGGGCCACCATTGTAGCCAGCAGAAGCATAAATATAACTTCCAAATTTATTATATAAATTACCAAGGTACCATGAGCCATATTTAATATTACATGGTGCAGTTAAAAGAGAGCATATCTGGTATCTTGACTTCCTGGAAATATATTTTGCTGTATTTGGCATTATTTGCATTAATCCTTGCCCGCCGTCAAATGCTACAATTGATGCATTAAATCTACTCTCTTGCCTTGAAATAGCTAAGAGATAGGCACTACTAATTCCCATTTTCTGGCTAAATTGTGAATAGTAGTTTAAATATGGAGCAGGAAAACTTAAATATAAAATACGTGTATCAAGCTTATTTGCAGCGCTTATGCTTAAATCATAGTAACCATAATTTCGGCTAAGTAAGCTCATGCCAATTAGTTGTTTGTGAGTTGCAATACGAGTTAAATAATACCATTGAAACATTCCAATTGTAGTTAGTATATGGGTATGACTAGACTTTCCAATTCTATAAATAGTAAGAGCATTATTTACATCGCTTGCAAATTTACTATCACCTAAACTTATAGATTTTGGAATAGTAGTGTCAAATATTGTAGGTGTTTCCAATTCGCCCTGAGCTAATAAATCATAGTAAGAATAGTCTTTAGGTATCTTTTTCAGAAAATAAGTTGCTTTACTGTACTGACCTAGACCATCGTATGATTTTGCTAACCAATATAACCAAACATTTTTATTTTGTAAAGTATCTGGCATACTTTTTATTGCCGTAATAAGCTTACTCCATTTACCTAAAGCTAAATAACTTCTAGCTCTCCATTCAAATTCATCATTGCTAATATCATTAGAGTTATATTTTTCGAATAATCTAACAGCTTGGGCAAATTTTTGGTTGGCTACAAACTGTAGAGCAATATAGTTAGCTAAGAGTGTCTTGTCTTGCTCATTAAGATTACTTGAATTAAGTATTTGCAAAGCATCTTCTGGATATTTCTTGGCTTTGTTGCTTATATATTTAATTACTAAATATCGATTATGCGATATTCGGTTATATGGCATATCTTTATATTTATAGAAATTAATTGGTTTCATTTGTAATTGTGGCATAAGTTTATTAAATGAATCGTAATCACCATAAATAATTAAATTATTTAACATTCTGTTAAAATCTGCTCTAGGTATCTTGTTATTTTTATATGCTAATAATCCTAAATCAGCACACCAGTTTGTTATATTATTATTACTTAACCAGCTCAAATCAGTTAAAGTATTATAGGTTTTATCTAGTTTAATACTAGCAACATCGTACCCACATGTTTCATTAGCAAAAATTTGTGAATTATTGAGCTTATTATACGCTGATTTAAAATTGCTGAAGGAATCATTTTTATAATAAGAGATAAGTAATTGATGCAGAAGATCATTTCTCATATAGCTATTAGGCATATAATCAACATAGTGTTCGGCAATTGTATTGTTATTCATGTGAGTAAGTAATGTTCTTGCATATAAATAAGAAATAACCGGACTATTCTTATTTGTTGAATAAAGGTTTGCTAGCATATTTATGTTATTTGATGAATAAGCATGTCCAGCTGCAATTAAGCTTTGCTCAGTAGTTGCAAAGGTAGTGGTGGAAATCGCTAATAGAAAAAGAGCAATAACTCTACGCATTTCTTTATCCTATAAAATCATTGTTTTCTAGTGAGATATTATACAATTATGTATGACATATAAGATAATATTTTTACTTACTAGATAATAATTAAGAAAGAATAAAATATACATAAATTATTACTTTATTTAATTTTACCATATTAACTTATAGTAGATAGTGGCAGTATGATGTGTACAAATTTATTTGCAAATGAGAATGATTCTCATTTATAATATTGGATGTATATCTTTTATATGGTACAAAATAATGAGATTATCAGAACTCAAGCGGCATGAAGAAGGTGTAATAAAGTCAATTACAGAAGCGCAAATGCTTTGCAATGCTAAATTTAATCCAGGAGACGTTGAATCAAAGTTACTTGATATGGGGTTTATTGAAGGTGCAAATATTAAAATTATGCATAAAGGTGTATGGGGTGGAGAACCAATTATAGTTAGAATTAATAATAATAATACTATGATATCATTACGTAAAAACGAAGCATCAGCTATTGCTATTGAAAATATTAGAAAACATGAAAAGTGAACTAAATATAGCATTAGTTGGAAATCCTAACTGCGGAAAAACTGCGCTATTTAATAATTTAACAGGAAGTAAGCAAAGAGTAGCAAATTATCCAGGTGTTACAGTTGAAAAAAAGCATGGATTTTTTACGACCCCTAAAAATAATAAGTGTAAATTAATTGATCTACCAGGTACATATAGTTTACGTTCAAGAAGTCCAGATGAAAGAATTACACGTGATGTAATAATTGGACAATTTAATGATGAAGAAAAGATTGACATAATTTGTTGTGTTTTAGATGCTACAAATTTACAAAATGGGTTACGTTTAGTCCTTGAACTAAAACAAACTGGAAAACCTATTATTGTTGCCCTGAATATGATCGATATTGCAAAAAAAAATGGGTATAACTATGATATATCTAAACTTGAAAGTGAATTAGATTGTAAAGTTATTGAAACTGTCGCTATAAAAAGATATGGAATATTACAGTTATTAGATGCAATCGATGATTTACAATTAAATTTAACACAAGATCAAAATACTTGGACAATTCCTGATTTGAAGGATTCTAGAGATTATCATAATAGAGTTTCTAAAATATTGGATAAAGTTAAAATAAGCCAAGGGAAACCATCATTATGGACCGAAAAAATAGACCGAGTATTGTTAAATCCTCTTTTAGGTACTGCAATTTTATTTTTGATCTTGTTCTTATTATTTCAAGCAGTATTTAGCTGGGCAGAAGTGCCAAAAGACATCCTGCAAAATGGGATGGATTGGCTGCAAAATTTTGTCACTACTAAATTATTACCAAATACATTATTAGGTAGTTTAATTGGCAATGGTATTATTGCTGGTGCTGGTGCTGTGATAGTATTTTTACCACAGATCCTAATTATTTCGCTATTTATTATTTTATTAGAAGATAGTGGTTATATGTCTCGCGCTGCTTTCCTTATGGATAAGATTATGTTAAAAGCAGGATTACATGGGAAAGCTTTTATTCCAATTTTATCAAGTTTTGCATGTGCTATACCAGGTATTATGGCAACTAGAACAATAGAAAATAAGAGCGATAGAATAATAACTATATTAGTAAGCCCATTAACTACATGTTCGGCTCGAATTCCTGTATATACTCTTCTAATCGGCGCATTTATTCCAGCAAAATCAGTTTTTGGTATATTTAATTTACAAGGCTTGGTAATGTTTGGGCTATTTGCAGTCGGCATTATTTTTGTGCTTTTAATGGCATTTGTGTTTAAGTTTTTTTTCAGAAAAAGTTCGAACGAGCCATCGATTATGGAACTGCCAAGCTATAAATTACCTAGTTTAAAAAATGTTCTGATGGAGTTAGTTAAGCCTGCAATGTCATTCTTGAAACGTGCTGGCACCATAATTTTATCCATTATGGTATTGTTATGGTTTTTATCTACATTTCCACAGGCACCTGAAAATGCGAAACTATCAGCAATTAACTATAGTTTTGTTGGAATTATAGGACATTATTTGGAAGATATATTTGCACCAATTGGGTTTAACTGGCAGATTGCTGCAGCTCTTATTCCTGGAATGGCGGCTCGTGAGGTAGCAGTTTCTTCTTTAAGCACAATTTATGCAATAAGTGGTAGTGAAAATGTAATGAAAGATGGATTAGCTCTTGTTTTACATAATTCATGGACTTTAGCAACAG
Source organism: Neisseriaceae bacterium (assembly GCA_046336365.1). Classification (GTDB taxonomy): domain Bacteria; phylum Pseudomonadota; class Gammaproteobacteria; order Burkholderiales; family UBA11063; genus Aquella. The sequence goes on along the minus strand of JBKDHQ010000036.1, from coordinate 2,630 downwards.
CATTTTCTTTAATTACTTGGTATGTTTTTGCTCCACAGTGCATATCAACGTTAGCAGTTGTAAAAAGAGAAACAAACTCTTATAAGTGGCCATTTATCATGTTTGGTTATCAATTTGGCTTGGCATATATTATGTCCTTTATTGTATATAGAATAACCCTAATGTTTATTTGATATACTCGAACAGATTCAATGGAATTTGAATCTGTCCAAGTATAGTTAACTATTTTTGGTGGATTTTGAAATGAATAAACATATGCTAGATATCTTAAGTGTAGCGATTATTATCCTAATTGCTGCCTTATTTCTTATTAGAGTTTACTTTAAAATGAAAAAAAATAAATGTGTGACTATGTGTAATGGTTGTGATCGCAATAAGTGCAGTAGTAGATCTTTTGCTGGGCCTACTATTTATAAAGATCATCAAGTAAAATTAATTCGAAAATAAATTAATATCAATAACCAAGCATTTTATTTTGATTCAAACATATGTAATTATATTGTATTGAGGCTATGCTGCTTTGTCCAAACTTTAACCATTTTACACTATCATCTTTTGAATAATCATAACCTTTAATTAGAGTCCCATAAGTATCATATATCGTGGCCTTTGTCAATAGGTACTGTTGATTGGCACAATCCATCTCCCATGAACTAATAGAAAATTTATATCTAGGTTGATCCTTAGAATAATTAAAAGTATTAGGGTTGATAATAGTTTTCCTATCTAGGTATTGGTATGTTTGTACTTTGGATGATTTAATGCTAGAATCATCAATTTCATCAGCTATTTGATTATCTTCTGTTGTTCCAATATAACGCCAATTTCCTGAATTCCCACCAGGAAGAACAAATTTTGGGACTCTGGGTACGGATACTTTAGTTTTAGTTGAACCACCGAAGTTACTTGATTTTTTTGTGCTAGCACACCCGGATATAAAAGCTGCCATTATTATAATAATACTTAGGCACTTAAACTGTTTACAATATCTTATTTTAACCATTATTTGTTATCTTTCTTACATATTCTCAATTACTTCAGAACTTTTACTCTTAAATTTGATTTAAACAATATAGTCTATTGATATAAAAAGGGCATTTATTACTTATTTCAAAATTTTTAAGATTTTTAGCTTATACTCATCCCTAGATAGTACAGAGTCGTTATTATAGCACAGAAATTTTAAGGTATAAAAATCTGTAATAATTTTTTTGACATGGGCATTTAGATAATGGTGCTATAATTTTTATATTACTTCATTTAGCAAAAGTTATAGCATGATATTCAGTAAAAGTTCATGACTGGTAGACATATGCTATCAGAAATTTTATTACCTCTTTATCAGAAGTGAACTTTTTATAATTATTTAAGATTAGGTATCATGTTTAAAAGCAAATATGAGTTAATTTAAGTAATATTTTATGACTTAACTAGGTTTAATACTTGCAAGTATTATTAATTATTAAGTTTCATTTTCATACATACTTTAAGCATATTTTAAGTATTTCTAGCAACTGCAATATCTTATAAGATGTTGGCATCACTATTTATAATTAACATTATTATAATTTATTAATCAAAAGTAAAACAGATTTTACTTTATTTGCAAAGTCAAATATAAATTTTTTAATTAAAACTATTGTAAATAGTAAAAAATATTACTATAAAGTGAGTTGTTATATAAGATTGATTAATTTCTGATTAACTCAAAGGATAAATATGAATCATTTTTTCACAAGCTACCCACAATTGGCTTGGCCATTTACAATATTAACGGCATGGCTTCTAGGAGAGATTGGAGCATATTTTACTAAAGTACCAAGAATAAGTTTTTATATTATTTTAGGATTTATTGTTGAGAAACTTAAAATTGATGTTTTGCATAGTCCTGAGAATTTATGGATTATAAATTTGGTAAATATCATAGCTGGTATGATGCTGTTTGAATTTGGTTATCGAATTAATTTAAATTGGATTAAAAATAATCCAATTATAATAGTTATGGGCATAATTGAATCAATCGTCACTTTTTTTAGTGTTTATTTATTATCAATACGTTTTAATATTTCAAATATGACTTCCCTTGAATTTTCAGCATTATCTATGGCAAGTTCACCATTTGTAATAATTTATCTTATTCGACAACAACATGGTTCTGGTCAAGTTACCGAAAGAATTTTACATTTAACGTTTCTTAACACTATTTTAGCAGTTTCTATGTTTAAATTGATTTTAGGGTTAATAGTATTTAATAAGTTAGGGGATGCGTGGCAAGCAGTTTTTTCAAGCTTAATTACTATCCTTCTATCGGTTATGTTAGGTATTCTAATGACGCTATTTCTTCATTTGATTATTAAACGTTTAAGTAGAATACCACAAAATATTCCAATTGCAATATCGTTAATTATAATTTTTATGGTAGCTATTACTAAATCATTCGAACTTTCAACCATTATTGCAGCTTTAACTTTTGGTTTAGCTTCACGGTATATAAACCTAGAAAAGGCAGTTGAATTGGAAAATGTTTGTAATCAATTGATAATAAAAAGAAATTACAAAATTAAACACTCACCAATTTGGTGAAACTAAATTTTCTATAAATAAATTGGTAAATAACGGTCTGCATTAAT
>JBKDHQ010000035.1:0-7684 GCA_046336365.1 Neisseriaceae bacterium | reverse complement strand
CTATAAAAAATAAATTTTACGATTGTATTGAGAAATTGGAAAAAGTTGTTAGTGAATTTATTGCAGGGTTGACTAGTGAACAAATCATGCAAACATGTAGCTGCAACTATCTGACAATTTAAATAGTTTAATTGGTATTATTATAAATCCAGAAATAATTCCGCCAATTACAATTGGCTTTCCAGATTTTATTATAAATTTACATACTAAGGAATTAAATAGAATAACTATTGCTAGGGTTAGAAATACTTTGTCAACAAAATCAAAATAATTTATGTATGGTGGGTGCATCGCAATTTCTTATAAAACTTTTTAACGATAGTTGGTAATCCTTAGAAGAAAATAACAAAAAGGAAAAATTACTTTCCAACACTACATAGTTTACAACTGATACTAAAATTAATTCTGTTAACCATTTGGTAATAAATGTTTAAACCCTCCCAGCATTTTCATTAATCCACCATTACCAAATTTTTTCATCATACCGTTTACTTGTTCAAATTGTTTTAATAATTGATTTACCTGCTGTACTGTAGTACCACTTCCAGATGCAACCCTTCTTTTTCTAGAGGCTTTTAATAAGTCAGGATTACGCCGCTCTTTTAAAGTCATAGAATTAATAATCGCAACATAAATCTTGACCATATTATCATTAATTATATTAGGTGCTTTCTCTGCAATTTGGGATGGCATTTTATCTAATATCTTACCTAACCCACCCATGTTATTCATTTGCTCAAACTGTATTTTAAAATCCTCTAAATCAAATTTTTTACCTTTTTTAACTTTTTCCATTAATCGCTTAGTTTCATGCTCGCCCACTGAGTCTTTTACTTCTTCAATTAATGAGAGTATATCACCCATACCTAAAATTCTTGAAGCTAATCGGTCTGGATAGAATGGCTCTAACCCAGTTGGTTTTTCTGAAACCCCAATAAATTTTATTGGTTTACCTGTAACTTGTCTAATAGATAAAGCAGCACCCCCACGTGCATCACCATCCATTTTAGTTAAAATAATCCCGGATAATTCCAGCGCATCATTAAATTGTTTGGCAGTATTAACTGCATCTTGCCCAAGCATTGCATCAGCAACAAATAGAGTTTCAACTGGTTTAATCTCTTGATATAATTCTTTAATTTCGTTCATCATGAATTCATCAATACTCAAGCGACCAGCAGTATCTACAATTAAAACATCAAAATAATGTTTTCTAGCATATTCCAAAGCAGATTTAGCTATTTCTATTGGTTTTTGATTAATATTCGAAGGATAACATTCAATTTCTAGGCTTTGCGCTAAAACTTTTAATTGCTCAATTGCTGCCGGCCTATAAACATCTGTACTTACTACTAAAATTTTCTTTTTATCAATTGTGTTTAAACGTCTAGCAAGTTTACCAACTGTTGTGGTTTTACCAGCACCTTGTAATCCCGCCATTAATATAACTGCTGGAGGTACACAACTTAGATTTAGGGCATCATTAAATTCACCCATTAATTTAGTTAGTTCATCATTTACAACACCTATGAATGCCTGGTCTGGTTTGAGACTACCAATTACTTTTTGGCCAAGAGCTTCACTTCTAACATCTTCCATGAATTTTTTAACAACAGGTACTGCGACATCTGCTTCTAGTAATGCTATTCTAACTTCTCTTAGTGCATCCTGAATATTACTTTCTGTTAAGCGTGCATTTCCAGATATAGTCTTTACTACACCACGTAAACGATCAGATAAATTATTTAACATAATATCACCTTAATATTTTTTTAATCTCTTAATTCGCGAGGAAGAGCAAAAATCATATGTTCATCAACTGTAATTAAAGTTTCTGTATTATTAAATCCATATGTATTAAGCATCTTTATAACACCTTCAACCAATATTTCTGGAGCTGAAGCACCAGCTGTTACACCAACATTAGTTGCACCATTTAGCCAAGCTTTATCAATTTCTTCTGCAAAATCAATTAAATATGCTCTTACTCCTAAGTTTTCAGCTAGTTCTTTTAGCCGGTTTGAGTTAGAACTATTCTTACTACCAATTACAATTACAATATCACAAACAGTAGCCATTTTTTTCACTGCATCTTGGCGGTTTTGAGTTGCATAACATATATCTTCATTTTTAGGCAATCTTAAATTAGGAAAGGTTTCTTTTAACTTTACTAAGATTGATTTAGTCTCATCAACAGATAAAGTTGTTTGTGTAACCACTGCAATTTTTTTAATACTGCTTGGAATTGGAAGAACATGAATATCAGCATCACGTTCAATTAAATAAATATTTCCTGATACTTGCCCCATAGTTCCTTCAACCTCAGGATGTCCCTTATGGCCGACCATAACAATCGTATACCCTTCTTTATGTAAGTTCTTTATTTCAACATGAACTTTACTAACCAAGGGGCAAGTAGCATCAAAAATCATTTTTAAATTCTTTGTTTCAGCCTCTTTCCTAACTGATAATGGTACTCCATGTGCTGAATAGATTAAAGTACTATTTTCTGGAACATCAGCAATATCTTCAATAAAAATAGCCCCACGAGCCTTTAAATCATCTACAACATATTTATTATGTACCACCTCATGCCGAACATAGATTGGTGCACCATATTTATCAAGTGCACGTTTAACAATTGCAATTGCCCTATCTACTCCAGCACAAAATCCTCGTGGGTTTGCAAGTATTATTTTCTTTTCCTGCATGTATTTCATGTCCTTTTTGCCATCTCTAGCAAAAAATACTCCTTCAATAATAAGAAGAACAACTCCAACACAAATAAAGCTATCAGCTAAATTAAATGCTGGCCAATAATAACTCTTATAATACCATTGAATAAAATCTGTTACCTTTCCATGAATAATTCTATCAACTAGATTACCAGTTGCACCACCTAGAATAAAACTCATTGAAAGACCAGTTAACTTAGAATAACGCTTACTCAAAATATAGTTAACTAACCAAATAGAAACAATAAACGCGACCACCCCAAAAAATATTTTAGGCCAATTACCTTCATTATTACCCAAAAAACTAAATGCAGCACCTTTATTATATGCTAAAGTCCAATTCCAAAAATTATTAATTACAACCTTTGTTTCATAGAGAGATAATTTACTTCGAACTATATATTTTGTTAATTGATCAAGTAACATTATTATTAATGCACCAAATAATAACGTATACCGATACTTAATTGATAAATTAACTTTGCTTGTCCACCTTGGTTTATTCATAATAATTTTATCCTTAAAACTTACATAAATTTATGCAAATTGACGATTTTCTCCGTTCCCCACTACATTTTCTATACAGCGTTCACAAATAGTAGAATGCTCATTACTTTTTCCTATACTTGAGGAATAGTGCCAACATCTTTCGCATTTATCATCATTACTAGGTAATACATTAACAGAATTTTCATTAGCTAGTTCTAATTTAACACTAGATACCATGTAGACAAATTTTAAATCATGATCAAGATAAGTTAGTATATCAAATAACTCTTGTTTTACTTTAATCACAATCTCTGCTTGCAATGAAGAACCAATCACGCCTTCGGTACGTTTATTTTCTAATTCTTTCAGTACAACTTCTCTAAATTCATATATTTTATTCCATCTAGCGCTAATTGCTTCACCTGATTTAATTTCAGGTATATCATAAAATGTATGATATAGCGTACTATCTGTAATATCATTATGTAGCACCTCCCACGCCTCATCTGCAGTAAAGCTTAAGATAGGAGATAACATTAATATTAAACTATTTGCAATATGATATAGTGCAGTTTGCGCTGAGCGCCTAGCTTTACCATTAACTTTAGAGGTATAAAGTCTATCTTTTAACATATCTAAATAAAATCCACCTAGATTTTCTGAACAAAAAGTTACTAACTCCTGCACAATAAAATGGAATTGGTAGCTTGGATATATTTTATTCACAACCTTTTTTTGCAATGCTTTTAACATAATTAATGCATACTTATCAACTTCCACCATTTCATCAATAATAATAGAATCTTTTTTTACATCAAAATCAACTAAGTTTGCCAATAAAAATCGTAATGTATTTCTTATTCTACGATATGATTCAGAAACCCGCTTAATAATCTCTTCTGAGTAGCTAAGCTCACCAGAATAATCTGTTGATGCAACCCATAATCTTAAAAGATCAGCACCATATTTTTTAATCACATCTTCTGGCGAAACAGTATTACCTAATGATTTTGACATTTTATAACCTTTACCATCAACGGTAAAACCATGAGTTAGTAACTGTTTATATGGTGCACTTCCTTTAATAGCACAAGATGTTAATAATGAGGATTGAAACCAACCACGATGTTGATCAGAACCTTCCAAATAGAGATCTGCAGGCCATTGCAAATGGTTATCTCGCGATAAAACTGTTAAATGTGTAACTCCAGAGTCAAACCATACATCCATAGCATCTGTTAGCTTCTTATAGTCATCTGGATTATTAATGTGTAAACTTTGTGCAGTAACATCATCATCAAACCATGCATCCATTCCATTTTCTTCAATTAGTAAGGCTACTTTTTGCAAAATCTCGTAACTGTCTGGATGTAATTCCCCAGTTTCTTTATGTACAAAAAATGTCATTGGGCTGAACCATTTCCTTTGCCTGGAAATACACCAATCTGGTCGATTTTTTATCATAGATTCAAGCCTTGCTCGTCCCCAATCCGGAAAAAACTCAGTTTTGGCAACCTCCTGATTTGCTATATCACGCAATGCTTTACCATTCTTTCCTGGATTATCCATACTAATAAACCACTGCGCGGTTGTCCTAAAAATAAGTGGAGTTTTATGACGCCAACAGTGTGGATAACTATGCTCTAATTTACTACCAGATAATAAATTTCGATTTTTATCAAGTACTTCTATAATAGATGAATTCGATTGCCAAACAGTCATGCCTGCAAATAGTTCTACATTACTAATAAAAACTCCTGCATCATTAACTGGGTTATTGATTGGAAGCTTGTATTTCAATCCTACTATATAATCTTCCATACCATGCGCAGGAGCTGTATGTACTAGCCCTGTTCCAGCATCTATCGTTACATGTTCTCCTAATATTATTGGTACGTGCTTGTTATAAAATGGATGCGAGAAAGTTAACCACTCTAATAGTTTTCCCCTTTTTCTACCAACAATTTCATAAGTAAATGTTTTAGCATTATCATATTTTAATACTGACTCAATCAAATCTTCTGCTAGAATCATATACTCATCATCTACTTTAATCAAAGCATATTCAACATTTTCGTTAACACAAATTGCCTCATTTGCAGGTAATGTCCAAGGAGTGGTTGTCCAAATAACTGCATAAATATTTTTTTCTGATAAGTTTATATTAAATAATGATGACAGTTTTTGGGCAGAATCAACTGTTGCCTTAAATTTCACAAAAATAGCTGGAGATACTTTATTTTTATATTCAACTTCTGCCTCAGCTAAAGCTGAAGAACATTCAATACACCAATGTACTGGCTTCACTCCTTTAAATAAATATCCATTTTTATAAATCTCACCGATTGCACGCACTGTATCCGCTTCAGTTTTAAAATCCATAGTTTTATAAGGGTCATCCCATTGTCCTAAAACACCTAAACGGATGAAATCTTTCTTTTGTCGTTCAATTTGTGATGCTGCATATTCGCGACATTTATTTCTAAAAACTTTTGGCTCAATATCCTTACCATGAGTTTTTTCTACATTTAACTCAATCGGTAAACCATGACAATCCCATCCTGGTACAAATGGAGCATCAAACCCTGCTAAAGTTTTACTTTTAACGACAATATCTTTAAGTATCTTATTAACCGCATGTCCAAGATGTAAATCTCCATTTGCATATGGAGGGCCATCATGCAGTATAAATTTTTTACGACCTTTACTTATTTCACGAATTTTTTGATAGCGATTCTCTTTATACCATTTATCAAGCATCAATGGTTCACGTTTAGCCAAATCACCACGCATAGGAAACGTTGTTTCAAATAAATTAATTGTATCTTTATAATCCATTACATTCTACCTTTGTGAAATACAAACGAGTGTTATCTAAATCTACATATATTTGTTTAAATAGTGAATCTAAATCATCAAATTTATGTTCTTCACGTAAAAACTCTAAAATCTCAACTCTAGCAACTTTACCATATAAATTTAAATCTACATCTAGTAAATGTGCCTCTAATTTATATACCTCCAAATCACTTACTGTTGGATTCTTGCCAATACTTGCTACTGCATTATATCTAATACCATCAATATAAACATATGCTACATAAATTCCCCAAAGCGCCGGTCTATTTTTACCTAAGCATAAATTTATTGTTGGCACACCAAATTTACGCCCTAATTGATTACCATATATAACTCTTGATGTATAATGTAAATTATGCCCCAAATATTTTTTAACTAGTTGTAACTCATTCAATTTGGCATAATTTCTAATTAGTGAACTTGAAACTCTTTGCTCATCTATATAAAATGGTGGAACTACACTAATATTAAGCCCATATTGGCGCAAATTATCAATATTACCACTACCATTTTTACCAAATTTGAAATCATGTCCAATTACTAAATCTTCAGCATTTAATTGATTTATAAGTACGTCTTCAATAAATTGGTTTGCTGATAAAGATGCAGTTTCTATATTAAAACGCAAAATTACTAGTTCATCAATATAAGCATTTTTTGAATTTTCTAATATTAGTAACTTATCTCTTAATAAACTTAATCGAGCAAGTCTTTCATTATAATTTAAATCAGCAAAATACTCTGGTGGTAATGGTTCAAATGTAATTAAAATTCTCTTTAATCCTTTATCATCTGCAAGCTTATTCATTTGATATAAAAGCTGCATATGACCCTTGTGCATGCCGTCAAAACTGCCGACAGTAACTACTGAATTTCGTACTTTCTCAATTTTTTCTTTAGGACTAATTAAAAATCTAAACATCTAATAATCAATAAAAAAATCCCCACACCAAAGTAATGCAGGGAACAAACAATACATCAAAACACTATTGCTGCGGTCGGCTTTTTAACACAGTGTCTGCATTATTATTTTTAGTAACTTTAGCTTCACCACATTGCGCAACACCATCAGTTTCTTGATCAAAGTATGACGTATGAACACATTCATCATAACCATCTTTTATGACATTACTATACCAGCTATTCAAATAACCATGTAGAGCAAAAGCATTTGCCATAAAGACACAAAATAAAATTGTGATTAACTTTTTCATGACATAAACCTAAAAAATGTATTCTGCCCAAAGTGTTATTATATCATAGCTAGTTAATGTGGCATCAAAAACTAAAACGCAAACTCCCCAAAATTATGAAGTAAATTTAATTAATTTATGGGATAATACACATTATATTAATCAATACAATAAATTATTAAATAATAATTAGGTTATGTAATAATGAATAAATTATATTCAAGATTGTTTGATAAAATTTAGCAAAATATTTAATAGGGTAATATATATGAAACTTCTGCAATATAGGTTATAATCTTCTAATTACAAAAATATACTAAATTTTCTAAGCTAAAATTTTTCAAAATCTGATTTTTTGTTAAATTTAAGTAAATTTTCATAAAGTATACTAGCCCAATCCCTATTATT
>JBKDHQ010000034.1:0-5643 GCA_046336365.1 Neisseriaceae bacterium | reverse complement strand
AAAGGATCCAGATAATCTATTATCTAAAATAGCTCATATTAATCATGAGTGGTTTAATAAATTAATTGAACAAAATAATGGAAGTGAAGGTAATATTTTCATTGATATATATAAGAAATTTTTTGATAATACCAGAGATTATTTAGACGTACAGCAACAATTCTATAAAGATCAGATAGCTATTTGGCATGATTTTTTTCAGCATGATGGTGAAATAATAGAAATAGAATCACATAATTTACCTGTAGATAAGAGGTTTTCTGATCCAAACTGGGAAACAAATCCATTTTTTGTATATCTAAAAAATAGTTATTTAACTATGTCAGAGTACTTACTAAGGTTTGTTACTAAGGCTGATATGGATGAGGAAACTAAAGAGCGTCTTAAGTTTTTTATGAAACAGTATCTAGATGCCATTTCTCCAACTAATTTTGCCTTAACAAATCCGGAAGTTATTAAAAGTGTCATTGAAACAGGTGGTGCTTCACTTGTTGATGGTATGACAAATATGATTGAGGATATTCACAATGGTTATATAGCGATGACCGATGAGTCTGTATTTTCAGTTGGTTCTAACTTAGCTATAACACCTGGTAAAGTCATTTATAGAAATGAACTAATTGAATTAATTCAATACTCCCCATCCACTGATCAAGTATATACCATTCCATTATTGATTACCCCACCATGTATCAACAAATATTATATATTGGATTTACAAGAAGATAATTCTTTCGTCAGGTATTTAGTAAGTTGTGGTTTTACTGTATTTCTAATTTCATGGAAATCTGCTGATAGATCAATGAGTAATTTTAGTTGGGATGAATATGTAGAATTAGGTGTTATAAAAGCATTGAAAGTTATTCGAGATGTAACTAAAATTGAAAAAATTAATACTATTGGTTACTGTATTGGTGGAATTATTCTTACAACTGCATATCTTGTACTAGAGTATCGTAAATTAGATTGGATTAATACAATTGCGCATATGACAACTATGTTAGATCATACTGATCCGGGTGATATAAAATTTTTTATAGATAAAGATTTACTTAACCTTAAAAATGTTGCGAAACAACATGGTGGTATTATGTCAGGACGTACTATATCGCAAACATTTTCGGCATTACGTGCTAATGAATTAATCTGGAATTATTGGGTAAATAATTATTTACTTGGTAAAACTCCACAGCCCTTTGATATATTGTATTGGAATAATGATGCAGTTGATTTACCAGTGATGATGCATTCATTTTTGCTTAAAAATATGTATTTGAATAATGAATTAGTAAAAGGTAAGCTAAAAATATGTGATGTAGTTATGGATATTACCAAAGTGGCTTGCCCAAATTATCTATTTGCCGCACAAAAGGATCATATTGTGCCATGGCTGTCTGCTTATAAAACCATAGATTATATTAAAGGGCCAGTTCGATTTGTTTTAGGTGCCTCAGGCCATACAGCAGGTGTAGTTAATCCAGTTAGTTCAGAAAAAAGAAATTATTGGATAAATGATAATTTAGTTAAAGACCCTTTAGATTGGTTTCATAATGCTAATGAAAAGTTTGGTAGCTGGTGGAAGGATTATAATTCGTGGTTACAAAGCTATTCTGGTATAATGAAGAAGTCTAAGAAAACACTTGGTAATCAAGAATATAAGCCTATATGTAATGCACCAGGGGAGTACGTAAAAGCTAAAGCTATGAGTGTAATAGAAGCTGAATCTATTTGAAAAGGGATAAGGGTAGCAAGCAGGTGAGCCGTAGCAACAAAGTAATATAATTCTATGTGCAGCTGGAGATTGGGGTTGCAAGAAGGAACCGTCAAAACGTCTGAGTTGGCCAATAATGAAGGTCGTAGCATTATACTATAAATTGGTGAATTCAGCAATTGTATACCAATTATCATTGATTTTAATTTTCAATTCAGGGTTCAAAATATATCTACCAAGTCTAATTCGTTTAAATAATTTTCTATTATTGGGATAGTTACTATTAATTTCATTTCTAGCTAATATTGAGCTAACATAAGCGCGTTTAATTCTAAAACTAGGCATAATAGGGATTCCTACTATTCTGTTAAATCTATCTAAAATAGCATCACAACTAAATGTATAAAGCTTGTTTTTATCACGAGTATCAAACCCTTGTAACCATAAAAATAATAGTGAGCAAAGCAGAAATTCGATCTTATGTGCATCGATTTTAAGTAATTTATCATCCACTTGTATTGATATATCAGAAGGGCAAAGATTCTCATACATTTTAGTTATTTTATCAATTTTGATTTTATCATTGACATAAATTTGTGATAACATTATCATAAATGCATTGCGATTTCGATTATCAACTTCAGATGTTGAAACATTATGTTTGATTAGTTCATTTATGTGACCATCGTTTAACATATAACTAGCACACATTAATGGAGTAAAATTAAATTGGTTACGAAAGTTAATACCAAATCGATTTATTTTATTTAGCATTTGTTTTGGATTATTGTGAGTATATTCTGAAAAATATTCATTAATTAAACAATTATTTACCTTGTTCATGTTTTGCGTGGCTTTTACATTTGCATCAATTAACTGATGTAAAGTTACGGTATCATTATATACAACTGCATAATTTAGTATTCTAATAATATCTTTTTTGTTAATTTTACTGATATCTGTTGTAAGATGTTGTTTTAAAGCCGAATATACTTCTTGTGTAATGATTTCCCATGGAACTTTCGCATATTGTAAAATTTGCTCTTCGATAGCATGCATTTGTTCCATTTTACCTTGTTTAGCTAATTTATTTGCTTCTATCGCCCAGTCTTCAAGTGATGATTTATCTTCAGTAATTTCAATTTGCTCAATTTCATTTATATTTAATAAACGCAAGAATTGATGATTTGGATTATTTTCAATCAGATATATATTTTTAGTTGCACGAGTTATAACTACATACAAGGCATTTACGTAGAATTTATATATTTCTAAGGATTTATCTGATTTTTCTTTAGTTCTAGCATAAGTAAAGTCAACGACTAAATAATTGTCATTAACTCCACGAGCAATTTCAGCGAATTTAGGCTCATTGGACACAAAATCAAATAAAATTACATTTTCATACTCAAGCCCCTTTGCTTCTTGTGGAGTAAAGATTAGCGGTGTATTTAACATTAATTTTGCCCTTGCTTTATCGTTTTCATGTAAAACTAATACTGCATATTTGATTGATTTTGAGGTTTTAGAATTTAATTCGTTAACTAGTTTAGATTTTGCGTCAATACAACTAACTGCACCATGTGAATTGATTGTGCTTTGTATTAGTACGTGACTTTCTTTGTCAATAGAACCAAATTTATAATTTTTTAATTTTAATACACGATTGGCTAATTCTATAACTTCTGGAGTATTGCGATAGTTTTTGGTAAGGATTCGTGTAATTTCAACTGATTCAAGATTATTATTGGTATAAAAATATGATTTTAATTTAGACCATGAAAAAAAATTTGGGTGTACAATTTGGTTCGCATCACCACATAAGAAAAATTTATTGGAATTATTCAAGGTTTTTAAAACTAATGATAGTTGGCTATTTGTAAAATCTTGAACTTCATCAATTAGCACAGCATCGTACCGTTTGGTTACAAGTACTGTATATTCAAATGCAATTAGATTGGAGTCATAGAGTTTATTTTCTTTTAGAAATGATAAATATTTAGTAAATAATTGGTATACTTCTTTACGTTCAGTTTCTAAGTAAATTGATTGCTTAATTCCAAGGTTTATGTATTCATTATATGTTAAATATATGGTTGATGTATTGGCACCTGTAATGACTCCGCGGAATTCTTCAAATAGCTTACGGCCATCGTGTAAAAATTTAGGCTTAGTCTGACGATTAAACCAGATTAAGAAATCATGTACGGTAACCTCACGTCCATCTGGTATTTTGATTGTTTCTAAAAATTCATGAAACGATAAAAAATCAACTTCCTGTTTGTCATTTTCATAATGTTGGTTGTAGTATAGTTGATGTGTGTTATGCACCAAATAGCTTGATAAACTTATATATAAAACATTGCCATCAAGGGTTTTTAATTTTTCTAACATAAGTGAAGTTTTACCGCTTCCAGCAGAGCCAATTAAAATTAATGGTAAATTACAATTTATAATGGGCGTCTGATCATCATCAAAGACTAAAAACTTATCCAAGAAATGTACGGGTCGATTTTGTGGGGCAATAGCCAATTGTGACGATGTTTCCAAATTATGGGTAACATCATTTGAGTTGTATGCATCGCGTTGTAAAAATTGCACTTCTGATTCATGTATTTCAGTAACACCACGTAAAAATCGTGATTTTTCATATTCATGATTTCTCACTACCTCTAAAATTACCAAATATGTTTTATCTTGATGTGTGAGTGGGGTAAAAATCAATCGGTTACTATCATCTAGTTTTGCACGTAAATACCTACTTGGGCTTAACTTTTTTACTTCTGCAGACTTAAAATCTCCGTTTTTTAAAAATGAAACAACTTTGTTAAACTTTTTTTCTAATCCAATATTATTTAGATCATTATAATATAATATGTCATACATTATTTTATAATCCATAAAAATTTATTTAAATAATGTTAAATTTAGCGAAATATACTGTAATTACTTAGAAAAATTTAGTTTTATATTACGTTTATTAATATATGCATTAAGTCCAATATGATTACTGTATCCTAAATAATTTGCAATTTTCCTAATTGAGAGTCCTAAAGCAAGTAATTCTTTAATTTTATCAATATCTTTATCAAATTTACTTTTTTGTATTGTACCTTTGGGGTTCCCAAGTTTAATACCTTGAGACTTTTTACTAGCAAGTGCTTCTTTTGTTCTTAGACTTATTAAATCTCTTTCCAATTCAGCGAATAAAGAAAATAGAGCAGTAATTATTTTGGAGTTCATATCATGTTGCTTAATATCAAGGTTTTGCTTGATGGCAATTACACGAACTTGCTTTTTAATTAAAGCATTTATTAATCCTATAATCTCAGCAGTGCTTCTGCCCAATCTACTTAATTCAGTAACTATTAGGGTATCTGCATCGCTAAGCGATGCAAGCATCTCATCAATTCGTCTGTCTTTGCTAGCTTTTCTGCTTGAAATAGTTATTTGAATAAACTTGTCAACTTTTAACTGATGTTTACTTGCATATTCAAAAATTTCCAATTTCTGATTATCTAAATCTTGTTTATCAGTAGAAGCCCGGATATAATCTATAGTTTTTGGCATATTTTTATCTCTGTTAAGTATTAATCTTAAAACATATCAAAAATTATACAACTTGGTATTACGATAAGAATTATATCACATTAACAAAACTGATGTATAATAACGATGGTTTTACTATACTTTTAAAAAGTTGTTAGATAATTTACTTAACATATTAAAAATAGGTCATAATACTGGTTAGTGAAATCAAAGTGTCTTTTTTAAATTTTTAATGGGTATGTTTCATTACCTGACAAAAAGTAATTAGATCTTTAAAAATTTAACATTATAACAAAGAGTTGACGTAAACTTACGGTGTAAAAAAAAACAATAACTCACTGTAGGAGCAATTATTATGCAAGCACGTCAACTCACCGCAATTA
>JBKDHQ010000033.1:0-7596 GCA_046336365.1 Neisseriaceae bacterium | reverse complement strand
TTAACGCCTCTAATGCTACTTTTGCTTTAAATGCATTGTCATAGCTCGTCTTTTTAACCATTTTTTACTCCATATAAAATAATTAGAATTTTAACCTAATTATTTCTATGACGGTGGATCAAATTTCAGGGCACATTATATTGTAAACACTCCAACTTGTGCCGATGTATAATGAAATTTCTCAACTAAAGTTAAGCTACTTAACTGGAAAAATGCGGCTAAAGAAAACTGCAATACAAATAATAACCATGAAAAAAGGCGTATCCGCAAGTCAAAACAAATTACAAATCCTTTTATTAATAGTTTGCTATATCCTGCCTTTGATTCAGATTTACCTTGGTTTATAGTAGCTTTTTTAGTTTCAATAGGAAAATATTTATATAGTATGTATGCATTAATTAAAGTTAACGCCGAAGATACAATAAATGGAATCTGATAATGAAATTTTCCAGTAATAGTTTTGTCCGCTAAAAATCCTCCAATTATAGGCCCTACAATAAAACCTAAAGTACCAGCCCAAGTAGCAAAACTCATATTTCGTGGTTTATCTTGCGGGAGACTTAAATCAGCAATTGAAGCTTGTGCTACAGCTTCAGAACCATCCATAAAACCAGCAATAGCCCTACTAAAAAATAGCAGAAATAGACTTCCAAATGTAATACCTATAACAGATAAGAAAAAGCTAAAAGCAATTCCGATCAATCCAATTAATAATACTTGCCTTCGACCTATATTATCGGACATTTTACCCCAAAATGGAGCACCAAATATTATAAATAAAGTAGGTACCGCTAAAATCATAGTATAAAATAAGCTTTGAATATTTAATGCTGTACCTGTAGTAAATAATGGAGAATTTGAAGATGTAAATAATGGAGGAAAAATTGGAAACACCAACCCAATACTCATAGAATTAATAAATAAAAGTAAACATAAAGAAAAAATAATCATAATAGCCTCTTCATCAAAAAAATTTAATAAAAATATTGAAAATATATTTGCTGAAGATATAGCTTTATAACTTATTTTAATGAGATAAACTATAATACATTATTTGTATTAGACATTATCAAGAATAGATAATGGATCAGATTTATTACACTTACTGTGCTTAAGTTTTAAAAGCATTTATCAACAGCAAGTGTATTGTAGAGTGGTCATTATTTTTTCTCCTTTCTAACTTAAATTGTCTTACTATATCAGGGTTGAATTATAGCATATTCTAAATAATTAATCAATTAGTTCACATTTTATATTGGGCATTAACCAAGAAATCCAGCTACCAGATATAAAGTGGTGCCAATTATTACTGAATTTCTGTCATAGCTATAGATGTAGGCCTCTGTTTATATTTAATTATTATATTTTTTGATAATGGTTTAATTGCATTCGTATAGTTTTTAGCTTCTCTTTCGTTAGCAAAAAGATATGTTATTTTCTTTCCTGATACTATAACTTTCTCTGTAAGAAGCTTTACATCCTCCAGATTCATACCTTCGCTAAATCCTATCCTTTCAAAATTATCAGCAATAACTTGTATACTATCATCTCTTACTCTACGTCCAATATCAATTTGCTTAAGATGCGAAGGAGGATTTTTAATTGCTTCCGACCCTACTTCCCAACCTATAGCTATTCTAGTAATATGTTTTGGTATACTTTGAATTATATCTGCAGTTATATCACCTCTTATGCACACGCATGTAACATGCGGTCCAAGAATTTTAATTATTTCCAACTTTGTTGTATGATTAATACCAATGACTTTAATATTTGCTTTATCGTACATAGCTGTTATTACAGTTGGTATAACGTCAGCAATAAGTTCAATCCTATAAACTTTGTTATGAAGTGCATCAACCACAGCAGGAGCAACTTCTCCACCTAAGCCTATTATACCAATAAATTTTGGTATAATCCTTATAATATCTGGATCTATATCACCTATAATATCAATCCTTTCAATGCTGTTTGGAAAAGATGCAACTGTATTTACCTGTATTGCGTTTTCTATAGCGATAATTTTAATATGCTCAGGAATATTTTCTGATAATTGTATAGAAATTTCACCCACTATATGTAAGCGTGTAAAATTTTTTGAAATACTTCTTAACTGATCAATAGTTGTATGACTATCAACTATATATGTATTACTCAATGTTTGCTGTATCTTAGATTTTTGCTGAACAATATTAGTTCTATGTCTTTTAGTTAAAGGTGCATCTTCATTATCACAATTAGCAGATGCTTTACGCTTATCTCCACTTAGAGGGAGGACGCTTTCAACAGAAACACTTTCACGTTCTTTATTAAAGTATAGGCTTTCTACTTCAACAGCTTTGTTATTAATATTTGCATCAATTTCCTGACTTGAAATATTAATTCCACTACCAAATTTTACTGTTGATTCCATATATTAGATACCTTAAACCAATTATACAATTATTACTTTCATACTTTATGTATTATAAATATAAACACTTTAATAGCATTAACTTAAACGGTAGATTTGATTATTTAATAAGTATAATTATGAAATCAAAAAACCTTTTATAACATTATATAATCTCTCAAATTTAATTGAATGATTAAAAAATTAACTTATATTTAGTCGAACAGTATGGACAAGTTACTTCATGATTTGGTTCTTTTTCAATTTTTAAGAATACTCGTGGATGCGCATTCCATAATAACATGTCCGGCATTGGGCAACTTAAAGGTAAATCTTTTTCTGAAATTTCAATATATTTTTCTTTATTCTCATGTAAAGACATATTTTTTCCTTTTAAGTATTTTCTATTTACTAATTTTTGTTAATAACTCTGGTATTACTTTAAATAAATCATCTACTAAACCATAATCAGAATATTCAAATATTGGTGCAGTATGATCAGTATTTACTGCAACTACTGTTTTAGAATTCTTCATGCCAGCAATATGTTGTACTGCTCCTGATACACCAAAAGCCAAATATAAATTTGGTGCAACTACTTTGCCTGTCTGACCTACTTGACAATCATTACTAGCAAATCCAGCTTCAACAGCTGCACGAGTAGCCCCTACTCCTGCACTTAACCTTTTAGCTAATTCCCTAATATGTAAATCAAATGCCTCTTTTGATCCTAAAGATCTTCCACCACTAATAACTAATTGAGCATTGGTTAAATCAACAGCTTTTTCCTCAGTATCTTCTGCTATAAATTTTACCTGCTTTGAAATTTGATTAGTATATTCTATATTTTGAATAGTTGCTAATCCTCCACCTTCATCATAAATATCAAAACTAGAAGTACGAATTGTTAATAACTTTATATCTTCTAACGATTCAACTTCAATTAATACATTTCCTGCATATATAAATTTTTGATAGACGTTTGGTGAAATTATTTTAATTACCTCACTAATTTGCCCTATTTCTAAAATACCAGCAACCCTAGGTAATAAATTTTTGCCAAAATTATTCGCAGCAATAAAAACATGTGTATAGTGTGGAATAATTTCAGCTAGTTGATTAGCAATATTTTCAGCCAAAATATTTTGCAATATAGGATGATCTATAGTAATAACTTTATCGACAATTTTATATTTGGCAATTTCTTCTGCTATAGTAGATAATTTATTCCCCAATACTAATACATCACATTTATTTGCTAGAGTTTTAACTGCACCAAAAATATTCAATAAGCTTAGATTAATTTTTTCATTTACTTTATTAGTTATAACTAAAATTTTCATCGCTTTAAATCACTTTCTCAGATTGTAACACGGTAAATAATTCATCGACAGAATTAATAAATTTACATTGTTTTCTTTGCTCACCATCATAAGCCTTAAGTAATCTTGTAGTTTTATGTAACTCAATGCCTAAATTAGAAAATGGAATTTGCTCTATCTCTTTCTTTTTCGCCATCATTAATTGTGGTAACTTAATAAAGCGCGGTTCATTTAAAATTAAATCAGCAGTTAATACGGCAGGTAGTGTTATTTCTAATGTCTCTGTCCCATTATCTATCTCACGAGTTGTAATAACTTTATCATCTTTAATTTCTAATTTAGAAATGAATGTGCTTTGCGGATAATTTAACATTCCTGCTAATATTTGCCCTACCTGATTTGCATCATCATCAATTGCTTGCTTGCCTAAAAATATTAGATCAGGCTTTTCTTTTAATATAATATATTTGAAAACTCTAGCAACCATTAAAGGTTCTAAATTATCAGTGGTCTCTACTAAAATGGCTCTATCTGCTCCACGACCTAGTGCAGTTCTTAAAGTATCAATACATTTATTATTTCCAATTGATAATGCAACAATCTCATTACAAAACCCCATCTCCTTCAATTTCAAAGCTTCTTCTATTGCATTTTCATCAAATGGATTTAATGACATTTTACTATGTTCTATATCCACATCTGAATTATCTATCTTGACCCTAACTTTTACATTGGCATCAACTACTCGTTTTGCACCAACCAAAATTTTCTTCATAAATTAAATCCTATACTTACTTTGTGAGTTTTAAAGTAATCTCAGCTAATCTCTTACCTTGAAAGATTGCTAATTGTTTTTCATCTTCACTAAGAACTCTATCATCATCTACCCCTGCAACATGTGAAACTCCATAAGGACCACAACCTGTTGATGTTGTCATCAATCTAGTTTCAGTATAAGGTAGACCTACGATTACCATACCATGATGTATTAGTGGAACCATCATTGATAATAAACAAGCTTCTTGACCTCCATGTATTGAACCACTTGAAGTAAATACACAAGCAGGTTTATTAGTTAGGGTACCAGTTAACCATTCATTTGAAGTACTATCTAAAAAATATTTTAAATGTGCAGACATATTACCAAATCTAACGGGAGAGCCTAAAGCAAGTCCATGGCATTCATATAAATCATCATGTGTTGCATATGGATGTCCTTCATCTGGAATTGATGGTTGAGTTGCCTCACATACACTTGAAACTTGTGGCACAGTTCGAATTCTTGGTTTCGCCAAAGCTACGCTCTCTACTCCCCTGGCAATAAGATTTGCTAAAGCTTTTGTGCTTCCTCCAGAACTATAATAAAGCACTAATACTTCTACCATTTTTAAAATCCCTTGCACAGTAATTAATAAATAAGTTAAAATACACACGTAGGTAAATATTATACCAGTTTATTATAGTGTGTTAAATATATGTATAAAAAACTTTTACTCATTCTTTGTGTCAGCAGTATTAATATCAGTGCAAATGCAGATGATACAGCAACTAACTTTATGTTGATGAATAATTATAACATCAGGCAAAACCAAGATATTTGGTCAAGGATGAGAATTGGCTTTCGCTTAAACCCAGAAGAGACACAAAGAGTAAAATATTACGAGAAATTTTATACTAAGAACCCAAGAAGATTTGAGAATATAATTAAAAACGCATCTCCATACCTTTATTATATTCTCACTGAAGCTGAAAGATATGGCTTGCCTAGTGAACTAGCATTAATTCCAATAGTTGAAAGTGACTATAATTCTTTTGTTGCTAACTCCACCGGCAGATATGATGGTATATGGCAGTTTATCCCAAGTACTGGTAGAGGCTTTGGCTTATACGAAGATAGTAATATTAACGATCGCAGAAATATTGTCAAGGCTACTAATGCGGCGATGGGGTATTTTAACTACCTTAACCTAATGTTTAGGCAATGGGATGTTGCAATTGGTTCATATAACTGGGGACCAGGCAATATGTATAAAGCAATTGATCTTTCAGGACAGAAAATCGGCAATGTTAATTACAGTACTTTACCCTTACGAGAAATTACAGCTAATTATGTTCCTAAACTAATTGCTTTAGCAAATATTATTCGAAATCCGAATAAATTTGGGGTTAATTTAATGGAGCTACCTAATAAACCATATTTTGCCATAGTACACCCAATAAATAGTGTTACAGTCGCTGACATCAACAATATATCACAAACTAATAATGAAACATTTAAAATATTAAATCCACAGTTTAAACATTCTAGGTATTCATTAAATCAACAAACAGCAGTTCTATTACCAATACAAAATCTAAATCTATATTTGGCAAGCACTAATGGCACCAATAAAAAGCCTATTATGCTTGCAGCTACCTTAACGGCTACAAGCAATATATCTGCTAAAACCAATGATAATAGTTTCACAGTTGATAATGATAATAGTAATAATATATCTAGCACAGCAAATAGCACTAATAGCGTTACTCATACTCAAAATAATATTGTTCCAGTTGCTTATAGTAGTGACACAGATAATAATCAAAATGATGCAATTAATCAAGTTGCATATGTTAATGAAAATAATGGTAGCATCAACACAACATCTAATACTACCACTACCAACAATGCTCAACAAGCAACAAATAAACCAATATTAATTATACCTAAGCAATCTGGTGAACAATCTAATCCAATTACAATTGCACATGATAATAAAAATGAACAAGTTATTAATGACTTGGTAGATAATATTAATGATAATAATCCACATTCTGGTAGGCTGATTAAAGTTAGCCAAACTAAAATAGTAACTGCAGCTAAGCATATTAAGTACCGTGTTCATAAAGGTGATACTTTATATTCTATTGCAAGAAAATTTAATGTAGAAGTTGATGAAATTAAGAAGGCTAATAAAATTCATAGCAATCATGTCAAAACCGGCCAATTACTCATAATAAAGACGCATAAAAATATAAAAGTATAAGTACCTAAATCCTCCAGCTTTTTAATGTCATATATCTTATCTAGATACATAATGGTATTAATTTTTACCTATTTTTGGTATTGATTTAGAAAAACTTTCATAAAAAGAATAATAAAATTTGTAGTCTTATAGAACAAATCCCTATTAGCTTATACCCTATAATTTATTGTAATACCAATAGTTATACCGAAATAAGCCATCCTGGAACAAGACAACAAATAAACATATTATAGATATCAAATTTAACTAAAAATACAAAACATATTCTTCAAATTACTCACATACATTTTACTCACTCTTTACAATATACTAAAAAAACTTATAATAGTTGTGTAGTTAATTAATTCTCTATTTATGAGGGAGAGATATCATGAAAACAAATCAATTTATAATTAATAAATTAAACAATACTAATTGGCATAAATTACTAGTAACGTTAGGATTTATTATATTATCATTATTTACTTTTACATCAAAAGCACAAGCACAAGTATCTTATTGTGGTACGCCAATGTCAGTTCCATTCATAGCAGGACAAAACATAAATGTTGGAAATATTAGTGTAGCAAATGATCAAAATGGAAAACTTTATATCACAATATCAACCACTGGCGGCTGGGTATTAGGACTAACACATGTTGCTGTTTCTAATAGTCTATCAGGTATACCACAAAATAAATCAGGAAACCCTATCCCTGGACAATTTACCTATCAACCTAGAAAAGGCAGTTGAATTGGAAAATGTTTGTAATCAATTGATAATAAAAAGAAATTACAAAATTAAACACTCACCAATTTGGTGAAACTAAATTTTCTATAAATAAATTGGTAAATAACGGTCTGCATTAATTTTTAA